>JAESTK010000212.1 GCA_016763645.1 Flavobacteriales bacterium | reverse complement strand
CAATATCTAAATTAAATAGCAACATTTCAGATTTATCTGATTCAGGAAAACAAACATTTAACACTGTATATAATGAGCGTCCTTCAAAATCTCCGTGAAAGGAAATGTCTTGCACATTATCTCTTAGTTGTTCGATCATATATGTTTTTATCCCCTGAACGTGTTCTATATGCTCGTCCGTATCGGTAAGAGCCATCTCCAGAGCTTTTGCGATACCCACGATGCCGTATACGTTTTCGGTTCCGCCACGCATATTGCGCTCTTGAGTACCTCCAAAAATAAATGGATCGATTTTTAATTTGCTGTCGATATACAAAAAGCCAATACCTTTTGGACCATGAAATTTATGGGCCGCTGCTGTAACAAAATGAACTTTCAATTCTTGTAAATCCATCGGGTAATGCCCCATTGTTTGTACTGTATCTGAATGAAAAACCGCATCGTGCTCTTCGCACAACTCCCCTACTTCTTTTAGCTTGAGTAAGTTTCCTATTTCGTTATTGGCGTGCATTAACGACACAAATGTTCGTTCGTTTTCTCGTAGCAATCGCTCTAGATCCACTAAATCTATATGCCCATCGGGCAATAATTTCACGTAAGACAATTTAATTTTTCCTTCCTTTTCATATGATTCAAGGGTGTGCCCCACCGCGTGATGCTCAATTGTCGAAGTTATCACGTGCTTAATTCCCAATGAGATAATCGCACCTTTTATTGCCATATTATCAGCTTCCGTTCCTCCTGAAGTGAAAAATATTTCGCCTGGTGAGGCATTTAACATTTTGGCAATGTTTCTTCTCGAAACTTCAATTAAGGCCCTTGTTTTTCTTCCAAAACCATGAGTTGATGACGGGTTACCAAATTGTTCTCTCAATACTGGAATCATCACATCTACAACCTCTGTTGCCACTGGAGTTGTTGCAGCATTATCTAAATATACTTTCATTGTTATAGAGTTTGGTGTTTGGTGTTTGGTGTTTGGGCAAGAAGCTAAACACTAAAAACCATACACTATATTACTTTTTTTATATCATCAATAATCATGTTTGCCAATTCATTGGCTTTATCCTCTGATTCGCTTTCAGAATAAATTCTAATAATAGGCTCGGCGTTCGATTTACGAAGGTGTACCCATTCTTTGTCAAATTCAATTTTTACTCCATCAACAGTATTTACAGGTTGATTTTTATATTTTTCTTGCATCGAAGCTAATATTGCATCTACATCAATTTCTGGAGTTAGCTCTATCTTGTTTTTTGAAATAATATAGTTCGGATAACTTGCACGCAATTCAGAACAAGTCATATTCGATTTAGCTAAGTGAGTTAAAAACAAGCCTATACCAACCAGAGCATCACGGCCGTAGTGAGAAGCTGGATAAATAACACCTCCATTACCTTCGCCACCTATTACTGCGTTGGTGTCTTTCATCATGTTTACCACATTAACCTCTCCAACTGCTGATGCCGTATAGGTTTGGTTAGCACTCTCGGTAACATCTCGCAATGCCCGAGTTGATGACATATTAGATACAGTATTGCCCGGAGTGTGTTTTAGCACATAATCAGCACAAGCAACCAACGTATATTCTTCTCCGAACATAGAACCATCTTCACAAACCATAGCGAGCCTATCTACATCAGGGTCAACTACAATTCCTAAATCGACTTTGTTCCTCTTAATAACCTTTGCAATTTCCGTTAAGTTTTCTGGCAACGGTTCTGGATTGTGAGGAAATTGTCCATTAGGTTCGCAATACAATTCAATAACTTCAGCTACTCCCAATTGTTTTAATAAGGGTGGGAGAAATAATCCGCCTGTGGAATTAACACAATCGATTGCTACTTTATATTTCTTTGCTTTTATGGCCTCAACATCAACCAATTCAAGACCTAACACATGGTCGATGTGTTTTTGTAAATACGTGTCGTTTCGTTCGTACGAACCCAAATCATCTACCTCGGCATAGCTGTAATCATCGTTTTCTGCCATTCGAAGTACCTCTGCTCCGTTTTCAGCAGTAATAAATTCCCCTTTTCCGTTCAGTAATTTTAAAGCGTTCCACTGTTTAGGATTGTGAGAAGCTGTAAGAATTATACCTCCATCAGCGTTTTCCATTGGTACTGCAATTTCAACAGTTGGAGTGGTTGAAAAATCTAAATCTACAATATCAATTCCTAGTCCCTGCAAAGTTCCCACAACAAGATTCCGAACCATTTCTCCAGAAATCCTAGCATCTCTACCGATAACTATTTTCACCTTTTCATTTGTAGAGTTCCTTTTTATCCACTCACCGAATGCTGAGGTAAATTTTACGATATCCAAGGGCGTTAACCCATCATTTGGCACCCCTCCAATTGTTCCTCTTATTCCTGATATTGATTTTATTAACGCCATTTTTTTGTTTTGAAGTGATGCAAATATAACGGTTAGGGTTACAAGGTGCCTTTATCAAGTAAAGAAATACTTGTATGGAATTTTTGTTGAGTTTTCAACGATACTCAGTGGACAAACACCCTTAGATAAACAACTGATTTTTAACCACGAAGCTGATTTTGCCACACATCAATTTGGCAATTGTTAATTTCGTTGTTAACAACTGTAATCACTTTTTCTGAAAACGCTTTGTTTCTATTTTAAGTTTGTTGAGCAAGAAACAGAAAACTTTTCGTTTATGGGAGCCGCAGAAAATTACAACAATGATTCAGAAGATCAATTTACTTCAATTGAAAAGTATAATGAAATGCTCTTCAAAAAGAAATCATATTACTTTGATGTTGATGAGTTTGAAGAGATTGTAGATTACTATCTTGAAAAACAAGATTGGGTTAAAGCATTGGGTGCTATCGAATATTCTAAAAAACTACATCCCTTTGTGCCTTCGCTTTTGGTTAAAGAAGCTGACTTACTCGGAGCAACTGGTCAACATAAAGCCGCGCTAGAACTAATTGCACGAATTGAACTTATTGAACATAAAAATCCTGAACTTTTTTTAATAAAAGCCTCTCTGCTTAGCGAAATAAATAGCACGGACAAGGCTATAAATGCATATATAAGAGCTTCTGAACTTTCGTGTGAAGGAAAAGACGATGTATATATTAGTATAGCGTACGAATATCAAAACCAAGAAAAATTTGAAAATGCGATAGAATACCTTAAGAAAGCCTTGGAAAACAACCCAGCAAACGAAGATGCCCTTTATGAAATTAGTTATTGCTTCGAAACATTAGACAAGCCAGATCAAATGGTTAGTTTTTTACATTCTTTTTTGGATAAACACCCCTATTGCGACCACGCTTGGAACAATTTAGGCAGTGTTGAGCTCCGACAAGGAAACCACCATAAAGCTATAGAAGCGTTTGACTACGCATTGGTAATAAACGAAGATTATGTAGCAGCATACTTTAATAAAGGGAGTGCCTTAATTGCGATTGAAAAATATGAAGACGCTATCGAAATTTACGAGCAGTCTGTAGATTTTGACGTTACAGGCTCCTTAGCTTATCATCAAATTGGATATTGCCATGAGTAATTAGGCAACATCAGCAAAGCAATTGTATTATACAATAAGGCAACTAAAATTGATGATGATTTTGCAGAGTCTTGGATTGCCCTTGCTAGGTTATATTCTGATAAAGGCAAACACATTGAAGCTATTTTTGCAGTAAAAAAAGCACTCGACAGGGAAGAAGGAAACGCAGAGTATTGGAGCTTATGTGCGCTCGTTCAAGGTAACGCAGGATTTATTGAAGAAGCAAAACTAGCCTACGACAAAGCTACCGAACTCGATCCTTCCATTGTTAATACATGGTTAAACTACTCTGAAATTTTATTCGAAAACGATTATTTTGATGAGGCAATTGATGTTCTTAACAATGGAATCAAACTGAACACGGAGGCTTCGGAACTATATTACAGGCTAGGTGCGTACTTCATTAGTATTGGCTATGAAACCGATGCCGAAGATATTTTGCACCACGCACTTACCATGAACTTCGAGCAACACGGCCAACTCTTTGAGTTTATGCCGCAAACAAAAAGTAATTCTTTTATTTTAGAATTGATAGACTCTTTCAGCCATTCTTAATTTTCAATTAAGAATATCCATTTTTATTAATCATTCAAAAACTTAGGTAAGTTTGCAGTACCAAAATTTATAAAGAATGAAAACAATTACCGTTCAAGAACTGAAAGAAAAGCAAGATTCAAATGAAGATTTTCAACTAATTGACGTTAGAGAACCTTACGAAATTGACATCTGCTCAATTAACGGAGACGCAATACCAATGGGCGAAATTATGAATAACGTTGGCGAAATTTCGAAAGACAAGCCAGTATATATTCACTGCCGAAGCGGAAAACGATCTGCGGCAGTTATCGATTCTCTTGAAAGAGGTCATGGGTTTGACAACCTCTATAATTTAACTGGCGGCATTTTAGCTTATGCTACGGAAATTGATACAAGTTTAGAGCAGTATTAATGAACCGAACGACTAAAGATTATATTTCAGTAGTCTTTAAAGGGATTGCAATGGGAGCGGCAGATGTTGTTCCTGGAGTATCTGGAGGCACAATTGCCTTTATTTCTGGAATTTACGAAGAACTACTAAACTCTATTAAAAGTATAAATATTGACAGCTTAAAAATTCTTTTAAAAGGAAACGTTAAAGACTTTTGGGTAACGATTAACGGATGGTTTTTAGTTACTCTTTTTGGTGGAATTGGAGTAAGTAATGTCTCTCTTGCCAAAATAATTACGCACCTACTTGACACCTATCCGCAATTGGTTTGGGGATTCTTTTTCGGATTAATTATCGCCAGTATTCTCTTTATTGGAAAATCGATTAAGAGATTTAACTTTCAGAGTATCGCATCATTGGTTATTGGCGCTGTTGTCGCCTATTGGATAACCATTCTCGAACCATCCGAATTAGACACTCCGCTTTGGTTTGTTTTTGTTTCGGGTGCAATTGCGATTTGCGCAATGATTCTTCCTGGCATTTCGGGTAGCTTTATTTTATTGTTGATGGGAATGTACAAATATGTTCTTGACTCCATCAAGGACCTAGACGCGTTAGTTTTAGGGGTTTTCGCTACTGGTTGCGTTACCGGATTACTTGGTTTTTCGAGAGTATTATCATGGCTTTTAAAAAAATACAATGACATTGCTCTTGCCGTGCTCACGGGATTTATGATTGGCTCGTTAAACAAAGTTTGGCCCTGGAAAATCACCACAAAGTTCAGAACAAATAGCCACGGAGAAGAAGTTCCATTTTTACAAGAAAACATATCACCACTAAACTACGATGGCAATTCTCAATTGATAATGGTTATCAGCTTGAGTATTGTTGGTTTTTTGGTTATCTTTTTGATGGAGAAGTTTGCGAGCAAGAAAAAAATATGAAAAAAAAGATAGCAATAGTTATTGGAGTTACCCTAATTCAATTTATAAGAATTGACAAGGACCATCCAACTTACGAAAAAAGCGGAGATTTTTTAACGGTAACGAAAGCAGATAAAAAAACAACAAATCTCATTCAAAGTGCTTGTTATGATTGCCATTCGTACGATACAGAATACCCCTGGTATACTAATATTTCGCCTGTTTCCTTATGGATTGGCCACCATATAGAAGAAGCGAGGGAACATTTAAATTTTTCTACTTGGGCAGAATATGATAGTGAAAAGAAAGAACACAAAATAGAAGAAATGATAGAAGAATTTGAAGAAGGTGAAATGCCTTTGGAATCTTTTACATGGACACACCCTGAAGCCAAACTTAGTGCTGACGAAAAACAGTTGGTACTCAATTGGTTTAAATCAATACAATAGCTAATTTCATTCATCATTTCTGTAGCTTTGCAGCGTATGCTGCAAGAGATTATTGACATTCTATTCCAATCAATAAAAGAGCCTTTTGGATA
This sequence comes from Flavobacteriales bacterium, assembly GCA_016763645.1. GTDB lineage: Bacteria > Bacteroidota > Bacteroidia > Flavobacteriales_G > NORP312 > NORP312. The sequence continues at coordinate 902 of JAESTK010000212.1, read as the reverse complement.
TTTCCTTTCTCCAAAGAAAAGGTTGTACATTTTATACCTTTCTACTTCTCTCGTACTTGCATTGTATGTATACTTTAAAAAAAGAACTCAAGTTTCTTTTTTACGGTACATTTTTCCAAAAAAAATATGGCTAAATCAATCGGCTCAGGTAGACTATTCTTTATTTATTATTAATGGGTTTTTTAAAGTAATTATTCTGGCACCTATTGTTATTCTTGGAATATACCTTCAGGAATGGGTAAGCGAACTATTGTTCAACGTATTTGGCACGCCAAATATCGAATTAAGCAGAAGTTCAATTGTAATTACTTACACCATTGTACTTTGGTTATTTGGCGATTTTGCACACTTTTATCTTCATTACTTAATGCATAAAATTCCCCTTTTATGGAAATTTCATAAGATACATCATTCGGCAACGGTACTAAACCCAATAACACAATATCGCATACATCCACTGGAACTAGTTCTTAATAATCTAAAATCAATTATTGTATTCGGAGTTGTTACTGGTCTGTTTTACTACCTGACAAACGGAAAAATAGGGATTATTGCTTTTCTTGGAGTCAATGTTTTTAAGTTCGTTTTTCTTACAATTGGCTCGAATTTAAGACACTCTCATGTTAAATTTACGTTTCCTTTATGGCTTGAATATATTTTCATTAGCCCTTTCCAACACCAAATACACCACAGCGACAAACAAGAACATTACGATAAAAATATAGGTTCTCACCTCGCTATTTGGGACTGGCTATTCGGCTCGCTTATCGTCTCAAAAAAAGTTAAAAATTTACGATTTGGATTAGGACGAAAAGAAGGCGAAAAACACAAAAGCATTCTTGACAATTTAACTACTCCTTTTAGAAAATAAAATTTCTAAAAATTGAACAAAATGCGCTTTT
>JAESTK010000211.1 GCA_016763645.1 Flavobacteriales bacterium | reverse complement strand
AAACTTGCCGCTTCTGTTACTTCTCCTTCGTCAACTCCTAATTTGTCAACTATAATTGCTACTACTCTGGTTTTAATATCAGACATGATTTTTAGTTTTTAAGTTTTTAAATCGCTGCAAAGAAATGTGTTTTTGGTTATAAATTCAAAATTATTTTATCAAGTATAATATTCTGCCACTTTTTTAAGTGATTTTCTATCTAAATCTGGCACCGTAGCTCCCTTTTCAGGATACCCTACAGGCAACAATAAAAATGCTCTTTCGTTCTCTGGTCGATTGAGCACTTTGGCTAAAAAATTCATTGGACTCGGTGTGTGTGTTAGGGTAACTAATCCAGCGTTATATATTGCTGTAATTAAGAACCCACAGGCTATTCCGACAGATTCGTTTACATAATAATTATTTCTTTTTTCACCGTCTTCTATTTCGTAAGCACGTTTAAAAACAACAATTAACCAAGGTGCTGTCTCTAAAAATTCTTTAACATCATTAGTCCCTAATGGGGCTAACTCTTTTAGCCATCTGTCGCTCATCCGACCATCATAATTTTCTTTTTCTTCTTTTTCGGCAGCTGCACGAATTTTGGTCTTAATCTCAGAAGAAGACACCAAGCAGAATGTCCATGGTTGTTTATGTGCGCCACTTGGTGCAGTGGAAGCCGCCATTACAATATTCTCTAACACTTCTTTAGGGACTGGTTTGTCAGAGAAATCTCTTACGCTTCGTCTCCCATCAATCCACTGGTAAAATTCTTTACTGTCCTTAACCATTTCGTCTGCAGACTTTTCTGGAATACTGTACGGAACAAATTTATATTTGGACATGATTTAACCGATTTTGTCCAAATATGAGTGATTCTATTGTAAAAACAAATTCTTGTTCGTTGTATTTTCTTCAAAATGATTGAATGATTGAATGCTTAAATGATAGAATGGTATCAGTTTTGTCTCATTCTATCATTGAACACTTATCATAAAAATGAATAACATCGCGATTTTGGCTTCGGGAAGTGGCACAAATGCAGAAGCAATTGCTAAATACCTAGCTAATCATCCTACGTTGTGTGTAAGTTTAATTGCTACAAATAAAGCAGGCGCTTTTGTATTAGAAAGAGCAAAAAAACTTGGTATTAAATCAATCGTTTTTAATAAAGAAAGGCTTACTGGAGGAGCTTTTTCAAGGGAATTAAAAAGCAATAACATTGATTATATTGTTTTAGCCGGGTTTCTATTAAAGATACCTCAAAATTTAATCGATGCTTATCCACAAAAGATAATTAACATTCATCCTGCTTTGTTGCCAAATTATGGAGGAAAAGGAATGTATGGGGTGCGCGTTCATCAAGCTGTAATTGAAAACAAAGAGAGAGAATCGGGTATTACAATTCATTATGTAAATGAAAATTTTGACAAAGGAGAAATTATTTTTCAAGCAAAATGCAATATTTTAAACACTGATTCGTCTGATGACCTTGCAGCAAAAATTCACAATTTAGAACACGAACATTTTCCTAAAACTATAGAACGATTATGGGGTTAAATTGGGTTGAAATAGGAACCGCTTCTATGGTGCTTTTTGCGGTAATTGACATCATCGGGTCAATTCCGTTGATCATCGAATTAAGAGGGAAAGTAGGGCATTTACAAACCGAAAAAGCATCAATCGTTTCTCTTTTTATTATGATTGCCTTTCTCTTTTTGGGTGAATCTATTCTAAGTGTAATTGGGATTGACGTTAATTCATTTGCCATTGCTGGTTCATTCATTTTGTTTTTTATGGCACTCGAAATGATTTTGGGAATTAAATTATACAAAGATGATATTCCCGAAACGGCTTCCATTGTTCCGTTGGCGTTTCCAATTATTGCCGGAGCAGGTTCTATGACTTCAATTTTATCTCTCCGAGCAGAATTTGCATCCATCAATATTGTAATTGCTATTGTGCTAAATATGATATTGGTTTATGCCGTTTTAAAGTTAACTACTAAAATCGAAAAACTACTTGGTAAAGGCGGGATTGCCATTATCCGAAAAGTGTTTGGAATTATCCTACTTGCCATAGCGGTAAAACTTTTCAGGAGCAATATTGGGTTGTTAAGCTAATGGGACTGAAATCTTTTTTTGGAAAAATTTATGCTAAATCGGCTGTAAAACAAATCAAAAAATGGTCGGCTAATCCTATAAAAACACAACAAGACGTTTTTCAGAGCTTAATCTCACAAGCTACCAAAACTGCTTTTGGAAAAGACCATAATTTCTCTTCTATTAAAACGTATGAGGATTTCAAAAAGAGTGTCCCCATTCGAGATTACGAAGACTTAAAACCCTACATCGAGCGAATTAGAAAAGGGGAAGAAAACGTACTGTGGGAAGGAAGGCCGATCTACTTTTGTAAAACCTCCGGGACAACTTCGGGCACAAAATATATTCCTATTTCGGCAGCATCTATTTCCAACCATATCGATTGTGCTCGAAACGCTCTACTTTGTTATATAAACGAATCGGGCAATACTGAATTCATTAATGGAAAAATGATGTTTCTGCAAGGTAGCCCAACTCTCAATGAAGAAAACGGAATTCCAATTGGGCGGCTTTCCGGTATTGTCGCTCATCATGTACCTTCCTATTTATTAAAAAACAGATTGCCAAGTTTAGCAGCTAATTGTATCGAAGATTGGGAAACAAAAGTGGATGCGATAATTGCAGAAACCATTGACAAAGACATGACACTTATTAGTGGTATTCCGCCATGGGTACAGATGTATTTTGAGAAGCTGATTGAAAAATCGGGAAAAGAAACGGTAAAAGAGCTTTTTAAAAACTTCTCTCTATTTGTTCACGGTGGAGTAAATTTTGAGCCCTACCGGCAAACTTTTGAGCGCTTAATTGGAAAAAAAATTGATACGATAGAAACCTATCCTGCATCTGAGGGTTTTATTGCTTTTCAGGATTCGCAAACCGAAGAAGGTCTTTTGTTAATTCTCGATAAAGGCATTTTCTATGAGTTTATTCCAGTAACAGAATTTCATAACGAAAATCCAACTCGCTTTTCGATTGGTGAAGTAGAAATCGGAATCAATTACGTTCTTATTCTAAACACCAATGCTGGTTTATGGGGATATAATATTGGCGACACAATCAAGTTTGTTTCGATGTCTCCTTGTCGAATTATCGTTACTGGGCGTATAAAACATTTTATTTCCGCTTTTGGCGAACACGTTATTGCCGAAGAAGTAGAATATGCTCTAAAGGTCGCTGTGCAGACTCAGCTGTGCGAAATAAATGAGTTTCATGTTGCGCCACAGACTAGCCCAAAAGATGGAGAAACTGCCCACCACGAATGGTTTATCGAATTTGCTACAAAACCTACCAATTTAGACCGATTTGTACTTGATATTGACAAAGTATTACAAGAAAAAAACTCCTATTATTTTGATTTACGGAAAGGTAATATGCTCGATTGTTTGCAAATTACGATCATCCCTGTTGGAGGATTTAATACCTATATGAAATCGCAAGGAAAGTTAGGCGGGCAAAACAAAACGCCAAGATTGAGTAATGATAGGGTGTTGGCGAATAAACTTACAGGAGACTACTCAAACTCCAACGATTTAATTACCGCTTCTACTTCATAAAGGTAATTTCGTTTTTTGAATTGAGGTGCAAACACATAACCTTCAACAGTTACAACACGATGGTTCAAAGTGTCAACAGTTGTTAAACTTATAAATGGTCCTCCCATGAAGTTGTTTTCCATACGCCACAAACCTTTAATTTGAACTGCGTAATTCCCGTTGAAATTAATTGGCTGATATTCTGGCAATTCTCCTCTTGTGGAAACTGACATATACGAACCTTCAGATGGACCTGGCAAATTTCTTTTTGTTACAGAGTCTCTTACCTCAATTAACCGAGATGGGTTTAATTGCATGGTGTCTTTGTAATCATAATAGTAGATTAATATCCCTTGGCTAATTTGGTGTTCAAAGCCACCTAGTTGTTGTTCTCGCTCTAAGCGGATCCACACGAAGTTGGAAGAATCTGTTGCTATATACGAATCCTGTTGCACAGTAACTCTCAGCTTATGCTTTTTAAGCAACTGTGTTCCTACTTTTGCTGGTCCAAATTTTTTGTTCTTAGCAATCTGTCTTGCAACTTCAGCCTCATGAAATCGATACACCAATTCTGTACCTCTTTCTTCCATTAACTGAGCAAATTCTTCATCTGAACTTGCAGTAATTTTACACATCAATTGTTCTTTTGCCCACAAGCTTTTCTTGAATTCCACTTTCGCAGTAGCTCCTTGTTTAATATCAACCATCATTACGCTTCGGTGAGTTTTAAAAAGGCTCCCGAAGTTTTCTTCATCGATATTGATAATCCAAAATTTGCGCTCTGGTTGAGGCAAAACTGTTTCGTAATCTGTGAAATATTTCTGAACAGAAACTCCAATTTTTCCAGCCCATTGCTCTTGGGAGGTTACAACAACTATTTCGTGTAAAGCACCTGAATAGCCCATTTTATAGTCTTGGGTTGATTCGCAAGCGAATAAAGAAGTAAGGAAGAAAAGAAAAAATAATTTTTGCATGGTCAATTAACTTCCTGCCGATACAACAATTTTCATGCCCGGTTGAAGACGTTTGAAATTCAAATTGGAATTTAATCGTTGTAATTCATTTACGCTCAATCCTTTTGCGTTAGCTACATCCCACAATGTATCTCCTTTTTTGATGGTATAGTATTTTTTATCCTTAGAAGATGAAGCTGCCGTAACCGTTTTCTTAGATTCATCTTTAGGTTTATAAACGTAATTTTTATTAGTATAAATAGTCAGTTTTTGCCCAATTTTGAGGTTGTTACTCCTCAGATTATTCCATGCCTTTATCTCTGAAACTCCAACGTGATACCGTTCTGCAATTAAGCCTAAATATTCTCCATTGCGAACAGTGTGAGTTTCGGTCATTTCTCTAACCCTTTTTTCTTCTGCGAATATTGCCGCCATTTCTTCAACCGAAGGCTCGTTATATGAATAAACAGTTTGCTCATTTTCTATAAACAACCCTACTTTATTGTGAGGTAAATACAACACGTTTGGTTTTTCTGAATTTGGAATATATTTTCTGGTGTATCTCGGATTTAGGAAAGCTAATAGCTCCATATCGATATCCAACGCCTCAGAAATCTGCTCAAAAGACACATCTTCTTTTACGTAAACTGTATCGTATTCAAAAAACGTTGTTAGCGGTTCTATGGGGTATAAATTATGCTCTGCAGCATTGTTCATCACATAATTAACAGCGATAAAAGCGGGAACATATCCTCGTGTTTCTCTCGGCAAATACGGCCACAACTCCCAATAATCTTTTTTTCCGCCTGAGCGTCTTATTGCTTTGTTTACGTTTCCTGGACCACAGTTGTAGGCTGCCAAAACTAACTCCCAATTACCATACATACTGTACAATAACTCAAAATACTGACACGCTGCATCTGTAGCCAAATAGGGGTCTTTTCTATCATCATGGTACGAATCGGAATCAAGGTGGTACATTTTTCCTGTTCGATACATAAACTGCCATAAGCCAGTTGCGCCTGCTCTCGATTTTGCTGTAGGTTTTAATGCGCTTTCTACTATAGCTAAATACTTAAATTCTTGGGGCAAGTCGTACTTTGCTAGTTGCTCTTCGAACATAGGGAAATACATGTGAGAAAGCCCTAAAATTCGGGAAGTGAGTTCTCTTCTTCTCTCTGTGTAAAGCTTAATAAATCCCTTTACGTTTTTATTGTAATCTAAATTAAAAGGTGTTGCCGCATCTAGTTCAGCTAATTTTTTTGCATAATATTCGTCCGTAAAAACAGGAATGGTGTCCGAGCAATAACCGCTAATGTCTAATAAACCAGTATCCGTAATTAACGGATTACTTTTGAAAAAAGCGGCAGACATCATGTTGTCTAACGCTAGTAAAACGGGGTCATCTGGACTGATAATTATTGAATCTATTTCTGGTGTTACCGCAACAAGTGTATCGTTGGCATTGTTATCCGCAAAAATTGCGGTTGAAAAAACTGAAAATAATAGTATCAAAAATTGTTTCATCCCTTAGTATATACGATACGCACAACGGTATTATTGTGGCATTTACACAAAAGTCAATAAATGATAAGGTGAGAAAACTCTACAAAAAAAGAATTATGAACGAAAGGTTGTTGAACGCGAATTAACCGTACAGTTTACAAAGAATCGTAAGACTGTAAGAAAAAGGTTTAGTCCTTTTTTTCTGGTATTGATTTATCATCGCCTTCTTTAGAAGCGTCTTTAAACTCCTTTATACCCTTGCCTAATCCTTTCATTAATTCAGGAATTTTTTTACCACCAAAAAGCAATAAAACAATAACCAAAATGATAATGATTTCTGTTGGTCCTGGCGAAAATAATAGTACTGATAAGTTCATTACTTGTGATTTTGAAGCAAATGTAGGGAATTCGAATTAATTGAGTGTATTTTTTACTCTAGTTGTTAACTTAGTACAAGAGTATATTCATTCGATTTCACGCAAAGGGCGCGAAGTTTAATTATCGTTAATTACGCGAAGAATTTTCATATTCCAATTCTTTTACAAGCTTAGCGGTTTCTTCCTTTTTTCTGTGCGTAAAATTTATTAGCATACTTCAAGTTTCAGAATCACTCTTGAATTATTTTGTTTTATACAACCACTCCGCAGGGTTATACACACTTTCTCCTTTTCTAACTTCAAAGTGAACTTGTGTTTTCTCGTCATCGGTCAATACCTTGCCAATAAGCTGTTTTAATTCGACTGCATCTCCTTTTTGAACATACGTTTCCGATAGATTAGAGTAGATGGTGAGGTAATCTCCATGACGAATCATTACCGTTTTTCCCGCACCGGGTATGATGATAATGCCACTTACTTGCCCCGCAAAAACAGCTCGAGCCGAGCCACCCTCGGTCGTGTTAAAATCCATACCATTGTTTGTTATTTTTAAACTTGGATATAGAGGATGGTTTTTAGTACCGTATGTTCCTGCAATTGTACCTGCCTCGACTGGCCATGGTAATTGCCCTTTGTTTTTGATAAAGTTTTT
>JAESTK010000210.1 GCA_016763645.1 Flavobacteriales bacterium | reverse complement strand
ATATTTCAGAAAAATTAGAAGATTTTATCGTTAATCAACCTTCATTTAACGCCTTAGTGTTTGATTATTACATCAATTTTGTAATCTACTACACCAACCTGTTTAGTGCCTTATTAATTTTTATTGCTGTACTTTTTTTTACGGCAAAACTAGCTGCAAGAACCGAAATTATCGCAGTTCTCACCAGTGGCGTTAGCTTTAACCGACTGCTAGTTCCTTACTTTATTTCAGCTACTATTCTGGCATCACTATCATGGTATGCCAATAATTACTTAGTTCCGAAGGCCAATAAAACAAGGCTTCAATTCGAAGAAACGTATGTTCACGGATTTAAAAGTTTTCGATTAAAAAACATCCACAAACAAATTACACCCAATGAGATGATTTACATGGAATCGTACAATAACGTGAAAGATATTGGTTATAAATTTGCTTGGGAAAGATGGGAAAAAGGCTTATTAAAACATAAAATGATGGCCGACTTTATTCGGTGGGACAGCACCGAAAGCAATTGGGAAATACAACGTTATACCACGCGCTATATTGATGGATTTGATGAAAAAATTATTCATGGAGCACAAATAGATACACTCATTCCGAATATGAATCCATCAGATTTTGAGCGTAGCTACACAGAAGTTTCCTCTATGCAAACCCCTCAACTAAAGGAGTTTATTGAAGAGCAAAAACTAATTGGATCGGATGAAGTCGCATTTTATTTAATTGAACTTTATCAACGTACTTCTATGCCATTTGCAACTTATATTTTAACCTTAATTGGAGTTGCTGTTGCTAGTCGAAAAATACGTGGAGGAACGGGAATTCATATTGCCTTAGGATTAGGGGTAAGTATATTTTACATATTTGCTATGAAAGTAACTACCGTTTATGCCACTAATGCAGGTTTCGACCCTTTAATTGCTGTATGGATACCTAACGCGTTTTTTTGTTTGGTGGCTGTTTACATTTACAGAGAAGCTCCGAAATAAGCCATTTAAACTTTTGCCTTCCACGTAAAAAAAGAATTGAAATTTAAGCGTGGTTCTTCTTCAAAAATCCCATAAACCGTGGAACCACTGCCCGTCATTGATGCGTATTCTGCACCTAATTGATATAGATTATTTTTTACTTCTTCGATTTTAGAATATTTCTGAAATACTGACTTTTCGAAAGCATTAAAAATATTTTCTTCCCACGTATTCAGTCCTTTGGCTATCTGTTTCTTTAAATCAGACTTGGGCTTCCTTATTGCCACTTCTCTATATGCATCAATTGTACCTATATGAATACTCGGATTTACCAGTGCAATCCATTTTCCTGATAAATCTAGAGTAGTTGAAGTTAACACATCTCCTCTACCTGTTGCAATTACTGGTTTATTTTCAATGAAAAAGGCACAGTCGCTGCCTAATTGTGTAGCATGTTTTAATCGATTTTCTAACGAAATGTTCAATTCAAAAAGGTCGTTTAAAAGATTTATACAAAAAGCGCCATCTGCCGATCCGCCCCCCAAACCTGCGCCCATTGGAATAACTTTATGAAGGTGCAGTTTAACATTGCCTATCTCGTAATCTTGCTGAATTAACCGAAATGCCTTTACACATAAATTGCTGTCAGAATTTCCTGGTATATCCAAACCCGTTGAAGAAAATTCGAATTCATTGCTTTTTACAACCTCTAACACATCTGATAATCCAATAGGGTAAAATAAGGATTCTATGTCATGAAATCCATCCTCTCGTTTACGGAGGATATTTAAGCCAATGTTGATTTTTGCATTCGGAAAAGTTATCACAACGATAAATTACAACCGTTGAAGGGGTGTACAAACACCGTCAACACGACTATAACACTTCAATTTATCTTTAAATACTGCAGATTTAAAAATTGATTTATTCATCAACATACGCACACACTCTTGAATTCCTTCAATAATAGATGGGTGGGGGTGCACTAACTCAGCCAACACACCAATACCCATATCCATTTTAATAAGCAGAGCTACCGCTTGGATTGCACTAGAAGCGTGCTCACCAATGGCTCGCATACCAAGTATTTTCATTTCATCATCATTGGTAACAATGATTTTGAAAAAACCTTGTGTTTTTCGCATTGCAATTGCTCGTGCAATGCATGAATAATCTATTTTAACGAGCTTGACAGGGATGTTTTTCTCTACACACTCCTGCTCGCTCATACCCACACCTGCCACCTCGGGGTCTAGGAACATAATCGTGGAAATATTATCGTACGACAGCCTTTCGGTTGTCTGATTAAACATTAACTCAACAGCATGTCGAGCTTCTAATTCACCCATATTTACCAGCGCGATTCTTCCAGACACGTCTCCAACAGCGTATATATTTGAAACGTTTGTTCGAGTATCATCATCACCAATATGAATTCCGCGTTTGCTCATGCGAACACCTGCATTCTCCATGCCAATGTTGTTAACATTTGGTGTTCTACCAATGGAAACCATTGCCTTCTCAACTTGAATTGTGTCGTTTGCTCCATCTGAGAATGAAACTTCGAACTCTACTCCACCATTCTTTTTTTCCATTCTTACTAAAGTAGCGGAATGAAATATTTCAACGCCTTTGTCTTGCAAATTATCTGCAACCAGTTTTGCTACGTCTTCGTCTTCGAATGGCAAAATTCGCTCTGCACGGTCAATTAAATAAACCTTTGTTTTTCCAAAATTTGAAAAAATGGTGGCGAATTCACAACCGATAACTCCCGCCCCTAAAATGACTAAACTTTTCGGGAAATCATCAAGGTGGTGGATGCCATCGCTAGTCATTATTGTTTTTTCATCAACATCAATATTTGGTAGCTTTCGTGCACGACTTCCTGTTGCTATAATTATATTTTCAGCTTCTATAAGTTTTTGTGAGCCATTCTCCTTTGTTATTTGCACTTGATTCGAAGTTAACATCATTCCATAGCCTCTCTCGTACCGAAATACAATATCGTTAGTTTCTGTTTGCAGTAATTTTAAGTGGCATGAATACTGAAATTTACGGTCAAAGATGGCTTCGTTCATTGTTTGTTGAGCTTCTTCCCAACTAATTTCAAACTCTTTTCTACCCGTTGAAACAATGGTTTTATTTACCGCATATACTTTTTGCGAAAGCTCCCATAAGGTTTTAGAAGAAAGGGCACCATTGTATACCCCAGCACCGCCAACTTTATCTTTCTCAACGAGAATTACTTTTTTACCTAAATCAATGGCACGCATTGCTCCCGCATACCCTGCAGGGCCACCACCAATTATGCATAAATCGTACTTTTCCATACTGAATTGAATTAGAAAGGCGAAAGGTAAAAAAAGTTAGAAAACTGAACCGCAAAGAACGGCACTAAATTTTAATGATTGGGATTTTGACGACAGCTTGTGCTACAAATTCAGGCTTTTGTCTTTTGGAAATTTAACTGAGTATTTAACTAAATACGCTTTCGTCTCGCCTGGGGCTAATTTCACTTCCCAATTGAGGTAGCCATTTTTTTTTATCATGTTTTGCGTTACTGATCTCAAGAATATCTACCTCAATTTCTTTGCTTGTAGAAAGCGGAACTTGCTCTGTTAAATCTAACACAATTGGAATGGATTTTGTGTTGCGAACCGTAATCTTTACCCCGACCGTTTCTGTTTTATTTGATCCAATTGTTTGTACTTTACAAAACTCATCTACTTTATCTCGTTCGATAACAATTGCTGGGTCTCTACCCAACGATAAGTCTAACGTATCGTTTGTAGTGTTTGGATTAATCATCGATTTGCCGGTGTAAGTTCCTTCGAAAAAAATATTGGCTTGCCCTGGTAATAAATTCAGTTTATCCCAACCCGTAACTTTTGCTAGCAAAAATGCTTCTTTATCTAATTTTGGTGCCGCAAAATAACGATACTCTGCTGCCAACTCATGCGACTGAATACTTACGTCATGGTACTTACCGTCAGATTCTACTGAGTAAGGTATAGAAATATCAAATGTTGTGTTTACTTGGGATTCGGTCATTACAATCAAATCTGACAAAGGTGCAACTAGCTTTACCTTATTTTTTGTATCAAAAAATTTGTCTTCAGCTAAGGTTAATGATTGCTCACTCTCCTTTTTCATTAGTTTCTCTTCTTGTCGGTAATAACCATTTACAACCAAACCATAACTTCCATACTTCTGTTGACTCTGAAAAACCAGCCTCCAAGGATACATTTCTGGTTTTGTTGCATTTTTCATGGGATTACCTGTAGAAAGTTTAAGACTTACATCTTTCCAATCTACTCCAGAATTTTGATACACTTTAGCCTTGTAATTTAGAGTCATTGGGCTATTACTGTCCTTAATTCTAATATCATAATTTGGTGCCCAACCAGCATTACGTACAACATAGCTTACGTTTAATCTTGCTGCTGAGCGAGATTTTGAAGATACTTCAATAATAATTTCGCTGGTGGCTTTATTCCATTTGGAGTTTAACTCGCCCATTTGTTTTCTTAACTTGGGTTGCACCTTACGAAGAGTTGTGTTTTGTTGTGCCAAATCTTGTTTTTCGAAGGCTATTTTTCTAAGTTGTTCTCTATAATAAAGAGCCAAATCGTCTACATCTTCAATATCGAAACCTGTATTATTGTTCACTTGTTTATTGGCTACAATCATGTTCCACTCTTCATTTAATGCTGAATAAAAAACATTATTCAACGCAATTTGGTTTTCGATAACCTTAATAGAATCTTCCAACATTTTTACTCGAGCATGAGTTCTTCCCTCACGCAGGTAATCAATACTATGAGATACTGAAAGTATAATAATTTCCCCCGCTCCACTTACTTTTATACTATTTGGGTCAATGTCTGGTGACAGGTACGAGAAACTTAATTTACTAACCCCTGCATCGATTAATTTACTTCCAGTTCGTTCGACTTGTGCACCTCTTAAAAAAACTGTAACGTCTGTAATTTTAGAGTCGATATCTATATAATCTTCTTTTTGAGCAAACGATTGAGTCGTAGTAATCAGAACACTTAATAAAAACAATAATTTTTTCATGGTTTCAATTTATTGATGAGCAAAGGTAATAGCAAAAGTGAGACCCATTTTACGATCACAAATATAACGTGTACAGAAAACAATCTACCTACGGTTGCCAAACAAACGTAGCATAAATAAAAACATATTAATGAAATCGAGATACAGAGTTAATGCACCCATTATAGCTTCTTTTTGGTCTTCGGCTGTTCCCTCGTTGCCAATTATGTTCATCTGTTTTATTTTTTGAGTATCGTAAGCCGTTAAACCAACAAATACAAGGACACCGATATAAGTTGTAATCCAATATAGCATTTCGTTATGGAAAACCATATTTGCAACCGATGCTGTAATTAAACCAATTAGTCCCATTCCTGCCAGGTTACCCAAAGTAGTTAAGTCCTTTTTAGTAAAATATCCATAAGCACTCATTATTCCAAAAGTGCCCGCAGTAATAAAAAACGTTGAGCCAATAGAGCCTGCTGTGTATATTAAAAATATGGAAGACATTGTTAAACCATTTAATACCGCATAAAAAAAGAAGGCAAAAGTTGCCATCTGCACCGACATCTTTTTAATTGCTGAAACCAAGTATATTACACAACCGAATTCGGCCAATATTAGGCCCCAAAATACCAATTTACTACTAAATATAACATTAACAATTGCCGGAGTTCCTGCAACAAACATCGCTACCATTGCCGTAATAAATAGTGCGCTTGACATCCATCCATACACCTTAGTAATAAAACTCGACTGCTCTAATCTGATTTGCTCTGCGATAAACCCTCCGCTAATAGTATAATCCATCTCTTGCGTTTTAGTAATACTAAACTAACGGATTTACCCTCCTCAATTCTCATGCCTTAATAATATTTTAAGGTTTGTTGACAGATTTTAGTCGGTTTGGCATTCTATTAACCTCGTTCAAAATGACAAATTGACTTGACCTAAACTAGCTACGGCAAAAAACTTAATTTTGCAGCATGACGAAACCGTTAATTTTAGTTACTAATGATGATGGCATCACTTCACCAGGAATTAAAGCTCTCGTTGAAGTAGCTCAAGAATTTGGAGAAGTGGTGGTTGTTGCGCCAGATAAAGCACAGTCAGGTATGGGGCACGCTATAACACTAGAAGATACATTACGAAAAAAAAGTGTCAATTTATTTGGAGACATCGAGGCATATTCATGCACTGGAACGCCTGTAGATTGTGTGAAACTGGCAGTCAATGTATTCCTAGACAGAAATCCCGACTTAATAATTTCGGGTATTAATCATGGTTCTAACGCTTCAGTAAATGTAATTTACTCAGGTACAATGTCGGCAGCGGTTGAAGGCGCGATGGAACATATTCCGTCAATTGGTTTTTCTTTACTCGACCACTCTATCGATGCCAATTTTGAAACATCAAAAAAATACGTAGCTATTGTAATTAAAAGCACTCTCGACAACGGTTTACCTGAAGGTGTTTGCCTTAATGTTAATTTCCCTAAACTTGGCGAAGCAGAGATAGCTGGAATTAAAATCTGCAGGCAATGTAACGGTAATTGGACCGAAGAATTTGATGCAAGAAAAGCCCCATCCGGGAAAGAATATTATTGGCTAACTGGTGTTTTTATGAACTATGAACCAGAAGCAACCGATACCGATATTTGGGCTTTAGACAACGGATTTATTTCTATTGTTCCTGTACATAGCGACATGACGGCTTATAACACCATCGACACATTAAAAAACTGGAAACTAGGATGAGAAACTTATTCAAATTAGATTCATGGCTTACAGGTGTAATTACTGGATTGGCAGTTCCAGCGACAATTTATTTTGGTGGTCGTACCATTCTACACTGGCAAGGCAAGTATTTAGGCGCAGAATTTAATGAAAGTTTTTCTCTATTCGCCTTCGCTATGAATGGGGCTATCGTCTATTTTTTCATGAACAAAAAAGGGCGTGACCGTTTCGGAAAAGGAATTATTGCCGCCACTTTTGTTTATGTATTTATTTGGATTTTTAAGTATCACGTGTAAAGTAAAAATCACACCTTCTTAGAAGGTGGCTTTGGGATAGCCCCCATAGGGGGCCGGACACGTCAGTTTAAAAGTCAAACTTCTGTT
>JAESTK010000298.1 GCA_016763645.1 Flavobacteriales bacterium | reverse complement strand
GATCCGCGTGCTTGCGTTTGTTAGGCATGAACTCACAGTACATGCCTTGGTGTTTTCATTATCCCAGCTGGCGCAGTTATTACTTGCCCTTTAGGATCAGGCCGTGCTGCTGCCCACTCCTGACACTTCTTAACAATATGCTCGGCTTCAGAAAACACATCATTTAAGGATATTGTGTGGGACTCAAAATTGTGATCGGCCATATGGTATTCGAATGAGTCCACTAAAAATAACTTAATAGGAAGAACTTGGTTCCAATCTACAAAAGCCTCTTTGCTCGATACAGTAATATTGTAAAGTATGGCCTTTGAGTTTATAGAGGCATCATTATCTAGGACTTTAGAGACCATCAAGTCTACGCGCTCATCGAAATGTTCGACAGAATTCCTAACACCAGATTTGAATATTTCGTGCCCAGCCTTCTTTTTCGGGAGCAACTGCTTTCTAAGAAATTTTGCTCTATCTCTTCGGAATTCGTATTTCTCTTTTTCTTCACCTTCGCGCGGGCTTGTACACTGAAATAGCTTATGTAGGCGGGAGGCATGCCCTAATATAGAAGATGCTATTTCATGAGGTTCATTAGAGTTAGATAGAAAATTGTGACCCTTGACTCTTTCTCTTGCCTGGATAATCGCGTCCGTATTTTCTAAGCGACCTTTCAAAGAAACGATGCCTGTAGTGATAGACCACACTTCCTGGATATAGAAGTCCGCAAATATTGAACTCTTAACTTTATCTATCGACATATTCTGGATGCCTAATGCCTTAAGAAGAGGCGCCGATTAAGGCGTCCTTCTTGCTTAATTTGTTAGAGCTTTTCCTCGCTGCGGGCCATAAAATCATTTAGTGCTTGCGAAAAGAACACTACTTGCCCTTTAGAATAATTATCATATTTCCCATGAGCGGCATCATTGCGCAACCCAAGCCATGCGATAATATTCTTTTGATCAAGCTTGCTATATATTTCTGCTTTTGCTAGGTCAGCATTAAGGACGTCGGCTTTTTTAGGGCTAATTTTTCCTTTCGATTCGATTTCAACTTCTATCCCATTGTTTCGAGCTAATTGCCTGAGGTGTTCCTCTAAGGTGCTTCCTAACATTACGGCAGCTGCATCTTTATAGCCTTCATCCAAAAGGTGATTGGCCATTTCAATAAAATCTGAAAAAAGTTCTGCACTTACGACGCCTCTGATACTTTTATGCCAGCCTTGATCAATTTCATCGGAAATCGCCTCAAGCACACCGAGCGATTGTTCGATGGTTGGTCCGTAATCACTATCCTTTGAGTGAAACTCAATGTAGTAAGGGTGTTTTTCGCCATAGAACTGGCTTATGAAAGATAGTCCTGCTGTACGATATTTATTTTGTATTCTTCCATCGACTATATCGCTTCTATGCTGAGTGCTTCGTTTAGTCGATAAAACCTGCCCACATAAATCAATTAGATATTCAATTCTTTCTTTAAGGGGATTCTCCATTCGATCTCCGTTTTGTAGCTCTAACGCCACAATAAAAGGCGAGCGTTAGCGAGTCCAGCCCACGTTTTTTGTGGGCGATTTTTCATTACCTTGTGTACGCCCAGCATGGGCATGAACTAATGAGGTGAAAGCAGTATTTATATAGCTTTATCAACAACCCGCTTAACAGCATCATCGCGCACAATGTTTATATTTTTCGGTGCGTCGATTACTAGCCTGACCTGGTTGCTGTTGGGGACTCTATAGACTGTGACTGTAATATCGTTACCGATTTTTAGGGTTTGTCCGTGATTACGGGTGAGTATAAGCATTGTGCAATTCCTTTTGCGTTAACCGTCCATTACGGGTCTAGTAGCAAGTACATAGACGCGGTATCAGTACTCCTCCTCATCCCCGTAATTGTGTTTATTCTGGTGGTTTGGGTGGTTGGTGTTGTGGGGCGGGTCCATGCTCTTATAGTTTTACCTGCCGTATAGGTAGCTTCGAAACCATGAGGCCAATCTAGTGTGCTGCGTCTTAGTAAGCCTCTGATGAATGTAAGCACAGAAAGGAATAGTGGATGATTCTTGCTCACCGCATAATGTTGCTACCAAACAATGAGCACTGCACTTTTTTTAAAAAAGCGTGTGGTGTCTCAAGGTTTGTGTGGAATTGGGCATTAGCTGAGTGGAGTCGCCAATACAAGGCGGGTGAAAAGCCGTCAGCCTTTGGTTTGAAAAAACAGTTTAACACTATTCAAAAAGAGTTATTCCCTTGGGTTGGCGAGGTTAACAGTCAGGCAAAACAACAATCGTTTGCAGATGTGGGGAGTGCATTTAGCCATTTTTTTAGACGGGTTAAAAAAGGAGAAAAGCCCGGTTATCCTAAGTTTAAAAAGAAAGGGAAAAGTAGAGATAGTTTTTATCTGGCCAATATTGAATTTAAAGTGGACGGGCATTACGTTCGCTTACCAAAAATTGGCCGCGTAAGAATGCGAGAGTCGTTGCGCGTTAGCGGTAAAATAATGGGAGCAAGGATTTCCCGCGAAGGAGCGCGCTGGTATCTATCAATACAGGTTGAAATAGCTGAGCCTAAACCTAAGTTCATTAGTGAAAACCAAACTGATGCTGTTGGGGTTGATTTAGGCGTAAAAAGTTTAGCTGTATTGTCTACTGGTGAGTTTATAGATGGACCGAAAGCATACGCAAAGAACAAGGATAAGCTTGCTCGATTGCAGCGGCAATTAAGGCCAGGAAAACGTAAGCGCGGCTCTCGTCTGTATAAGGCTTACCAGCAGAGAGTTTCTACGCTACATCGAAAAATAGCAGGGCAACGTAATAATGCATTGCATCAACTAACCGCAAAGTTAACGCAAGAGCACTCATTGATCTGTATTGAAGACTTAAACGTTAAGGGTATGTCTTCTAGCGCAAAAGGGGATGTTGAAAAACCTGGAAAAATGGTCAAACAAAAGTCTGGCTTGAATCGCGCCATATTGGATATGGGATTTTATGAATTCAGGAGGCAGCTTGACTATAAATCATCGATTACAGGCTCAACATTATCTGTTATTGATCGATGGGCGCCGAGCAGTAAAACGTGCTCTGACTGTGGTGGATATAAAAAAGATCTGACTTTGGCAGACAGAACTTATACGTGTTCTGGCTGCGGGTTAACGATAGACCGTGATATTAATGCGGCTATCAATATTTGTACCCTCGGTGCGAGGGGAATTAACGCTCGGGGACAAGACGGCTCTGCTAACTGTTAAGTAGTCGGTTAGCAACCAGCTTGGATGAAACGAGAACATGGTATTGGAGCTACGGCGATGAAATGTAAATCCATGAGCCTTCCTTCGGGAAGTCATCTAAACACTGTGGAACACTGGTAGCTTTGAGGTGTCGGTAAAACTCTTGTGAAAACAATTAGTTGGAATAAGGGTGTACCCCACAGGTGCGGGGATGAACCGCAATAGCCCTCCCCGCAATAGACTCTATACTCGTGTTCCCCACAGGTGCGGGGATGAACCTGGCGCTTTTGTAGTGCAGCAGCAAACAAAAACGTGTTCCCCACAGGTGCGGGGATGAACCGCTACCTGGCTCTATCATGTACCGTTGATGAATGTGTTCCCCACAGGTGCAGCTATTATTTAGTAGCTGGGGACATGAATTTAAGCAAAAAAATACAAATTAATTAACTCTATCGTTAATGAGAGTTAATAATTAACGATAGAGTTAATTAATTTTTGCTTTAAGGGGTTGTGAGGGCATCTGAAAGCGAAAGTTTGAGCATAAAATGCACAGATTAATTATCGCTATCACTTTCGCTATCGTTATTTTGAGTTATTTAATAACGATAGCGATAGCTACTATCTGGTAAAGGCGCAAGTAGGGTAGGAGTTATCAGGTAAGGTGGGCGAAAATTTGATAGAAGACAAAATAATTTATATCGTTATTTTGTTTGGCCGCTAAGGTCATGAGTGGCTTATTACGACTATTTTGACCAGTTAAAATACAGTTGAAAAACTATTAGAAACAATGGCTTATGCTAAAGTCTTGTGGAAACTGGGGGTGTAGTGGTTATAGGTTACGGATTGGCTAAAAAGGTGTTGCCTATCTTTGTGTAAGTTATTGATTCGTAAGGGTCTATAAAGTGCTATAAACGACCATAAATAGATCAAAAAACAAACAGCCATATTTATAAGTAATTGATAATTAAGGAAAATATATATAGACCCCATAGGATTGTGATTCCGGTGGTCGCGGGTTCAATCCCCGTCGCCCACCCCAAATATTCCCTTTAAAATCAATAGCTTAGAGATTTTCTTAGATTCCTGCCACGTTTCTGCCACACTTTTATTTTTTTGCCTCAATTTTTGCTAATTCCTTCTTGTCGTTATCCGAATTAATGTATTTGCCGTAAGTGTTCAAAGTCATCTCCAGACCGTGCCTGTAGTGTGCGAATTGTTAAATTTAGGTCGCTAACGGAAACTGATAAAGTCCACGACAGTGAGTTGCCCAACAATAGCGATTGATTGAAGAAGTCTTTTTGTCTGAGTGGGTAGAATCTGACTGCTCATTGGGT
>JAESTK010000290.1 GCA_016763645.1 Flavobacteriales bacterium | reverse complement strand
TCCTTCTCTTTTACAAGAAGGTATCAGAGCAAAATTTACACAAAACAAGCGTCTATCCAGAAGACTTTTAGATACTCGAGACGCGAAACTTGTTGACGAAAAAAATCCTCTGACGGGAACTGCGTTGAAAAAGGTAAGGGATGAATTGCGTAAAAGTAATACTGAGTCATCTTCGATATCAACTCTAGATTCGTTTAATTCAGATAAGATTAAAGATCTGAAGTCAACTACGTTATCATCCCAGGAGAAGAAGTTTGTTATTAGAGTTATTTCTATAGCTAAACGGATATCCGAGATGGAAGGTTGGGATAAAATATTTAAGGAAATGATAGAATATGTTGTTTATATTCTAAGTTCTAACAAAAAGGAAATAACGGGTTTTTTTAACTATATCAATTTTTTCTATAAGATCCCATGGACGGAAATCTATCACGATCTTCCAAATACTTACGAGATTATTCACGAAATCCAAGAGACTTTTCAAGAGATAGATAACTCTAAGGGCTCCCAACGTTATATAACTATAGTTGCTATGTTAAATTGGGTTAATATAGAGGCTACAATAGACCAAAAGAAAAATATATACAAAAAAATCAGAAGGGCAGATACCCTACATATCTCTATTCCAAAAGTCCAAAGATGGTATCGCCAACAACAACCTCCTCTCCCTGTGAAAAAAAATAGAAATGAAGTCAAGAACTCCGAGAAGAAAAATAACTCACGCTCCCATACAGAGAAGTCTTTAGTCCTATTGACACCATTAGAAAAAGAGGCCATACACGAAATACTTGAAGACCAGGACTGCCAAGGTTCTTTAGATCAGACAAATATTAAAGATGTTCAGAAGATAGTTAGAAAGAAAATAAAAGGTTCCACAGTAAACAGAAAGGAATTGAGGAAATATGTAGCAGATACTTATAATGAGATAGTAGAAATAAATTCAGATAAAGTAGAGCACGACAACGATATATCAGATGATATAGGCGTTCTAACGTCACGGGAGAAAAAATCTATCCACAAAGTACTTAAAACCCATCAACATGGACTGGGGAATGTAAATAAAAAATATATACACTCTCTAGTTGTTAGAAAATTGGGGAAACTATTTTCGGAAATAGAAATGAAATCAGATTTCGAACAGTATATTACCGGAGTCTGTCAAGAAATTTTACAGAAAGACGATTTAGGCAATTTTAACCCTTCTGAATCTAATATAGAAGAAGTGGGACTACCATCGTCTCCCCTGGAACATACACAAGAAACTTTGACTATAGAAAATATACACGGAGGGAACTTTTTTATACAGGGTTCCCCGTTGGATATATATACTGACAAACTATTACACTTGGGAGGAAAGTTCTCGAAAATGGAGAATGGGAGTGTAGACAAGTCAAGAATGGAGTTTGGTTGCTGGGCTCGGGATCAGGTTATGAATATTATATTTGATAGTCTTGGAGATTATCAAAAGTATACTATTGCATATCAGAAATGGGTAAAAAATAGACTTCTAGACTTTGTAGATACTTCGATTCAGATATGTTACCTATTAAATAAGTCAACCATTACAGACGATATTATCTGCGTTGTCATAGAAAATATCTATGGATATATGGTAAACGATTATACTCTACCTTCTGATATTGAATTTGGCTACATTGATGATACTATTCGCTCTATCTTTTCTCAAAGAAAAGAATATGGGCAATATAAATTAAATTCTGAAGCAACTGAACTTCTTACACTCCGTATAAAAAATTTAGGAAAGTTTTTAATCCACAAGATAACAACTTCTATGAAAAAGAATCCTCCTACGTATCAAAACTTAAAGAAACGTTTCCAAGAACTAGAAGATAATGTGGGTAGAATAGAAATATGTTCCACTGTATGTAATTTTACTCCTTCCGAAATATATATTCTTAGAGCTCTCAGACATATTTCAGCATGCTTTAAAAATTTATTCTTATACCCTTTTGGGATGGAGATGTGCGTTAGAACATTTTTAGTTCTTGTTCCTCCAGAGTGGAGAGTAGGAGCAGAGCAATATATGTCTGTAACATTAAAGAATTTCGATGAAAAAATGGATATAGAAGAAATGCAGTCTTTACTAGAAAAGAGTGACATCAAATATAACATCTCTGACATCTTACAGGTCATCCAATACTATGATACAGAAACTAAAGAACACCAAGTTCCATCTGGAAAATTACTGAGTTCTGAAGAAATAGAAGAATACAGATATTGTATTGTAGTCTTTGCTATTTCTCTAACTTATTTAACCTCTTCTCTATCTGGACCACATACCTCTCACGTATTAAAACGAGTTAAAAATTTGGGAACAGGGGTGTCACCTGATGTAAAGGTTACACTGGGAAATGATGAATCATCTCTCTTAAAACGGAAAAGACTAATTACACCTCATCCTAAAGTTCTGAAAAATATACCTAAAACAGGATATAGTTTAACGACTTTTCAGGAATCTGATATCATAGTAGTACTTGTAGATTCAAAAAGTACCACCATGGTAGAGGCTGATCCGATAACAGCTTCTGTTTTTAAGACATATCCTTATTCTAATATTTATACACTCGACCGTTTTTCAGAGGGTATGGGAACAGTAATTCTCAAAATTCCCATAGATCCTAAATCAAAGACTGAATTGTCTTCTACACCAGACCACAGAATTGTCGCTTGTTTGGTATGTAATTTCAGTATGGGGGGTCCTGCAGAGATGATCGATACAGTAAAAAACAGGAAAAAGTGGTTTACATCTGCTCTTATCAAACTATTTAATCTTCCAGAAGTCAAAGGTAAAAAGATTGCATTTGCAGAAAAACAATTATATCCGGGAGGATATGTGGAGACTGTTAAAGATTTAGCTAAGGCTCTATCATTGACTGTATATGTACTGGATGGTGAAACCATACATCGTAATCCGTCAGAAAAAGCTAAAAATGCCATATCTAAAGATTTAAAATTTTCTAGTTCTCCCTCTACAGAGAATACTTCGAAATCTCCCGAAGAACTTCCTGAAACTACAGAGGATACTTCGAAATCCCCCGAAGAACTTCCTGAAACTACAGAGAATACTTCGAAATCCCCCGAAGAACTTCCTGAAACTACAAAGGATACTTCGAAATCCCCCGAAGAACTTCCCGAAGACCAAGAGGATACTCTTTTAGAAGATCCATTAGAAGAACTTTCTGACTCTGAGTCCTCTGAAGACGTACCTCCGGATATAAAAAAGGCAGCTTTGTATCTTAGTATTTTTAACCCTCTGAAATTACCAAGTAAACAGTACTCTTTGATTGTTGAGAAGCTAGCCAAATTACCCGAAAAAGAAAGAAAATTTTACCTAAATAGATGGAGTGAAATATCTGTTTCAGAACGTAAAGACGGAGTAAATAATTTTTTGGCATTGTGAAACATTATTTATTGGAATAATTAAGAAAATAATGTGTAACGATATTATTAAATATGACGACTAATATGATTGCTTCTCTTCTTGTAGTCATTATTTTGGCTCTTTCTCTTTTTCAATCGTGGATCATTATGATGTATGATGGTAATGATGGTAAAGATATAATTCTTGATAAGTATAAAGAAACTGCTATATTTTCGGTTATTATAGTGGTTTTGTCTCTGGTAGTTTTAACATTGTTATATAAGTAAAATTTGAAGGTTACTTGAAACTTCGTTTCAAGTAACGCATATTTATATGAAGTAGAGTTTCATAAATCATTACAATATAATTGAGGTGTTATTACGATTTTAGTGGAAATTTAGTATCTTTAAGGAGGTCACATACAGTTTCCCAGTCATATATTCCTCCAAAACTCTTAGCTGGGGGTTCCCCTATAATAGGAATTCTACGGGTATAAGCCTGTGAAAAAAATCTACGAGAGCTTCTTTGCGATTACATTCCCATACAATTCCCCCTTCTTGCGAGTGTTTTTCAAGATATTCTCTACTTCCTCCAAAAATATAACCCAATCCTAGGTTTTGATGGCGATCTTTATGTGAACCAAAAAGTGCATCATCAGCTTTTTTTGTTGAATTCATAGAATCGTTGAGGTGAAATAACCACAAATGGTCCAACCCTATTTCTCTGTCAAAATCTTCGTAAAACTTCTTTATGTCTAAAATATCTCCAAAGTCATATACCCCCGCTCCATAAGCGTGGGCAGTATCAATACACACTCCTACCTGGTCTCGAATGCGTGATGGAACACCTTTAATCATTTGACCTAGTTCTTCGAGATTCCATCCCCTTTTCCCTCCTTCATGAGCTGAATTCTCCAGAAGTATTTTTCTACTTCTTTTAAAT
>JAESTK010000209.1 GCA_016763645.1 Flavobacteriales bacterium | reverse complement strand
GTTATTATCTGGGGAATTGTCTTACATAACAAAACGAGTTGATCGAACAAAAACTGGAGAAAAGATTCACATGATCGATATGTTTCAAATCACTGAAGCATTTGATAAGTATAAAGGTTCCATGGGGAAGGTTGGAAAAGCCTTAGATAGCTATTCGAGGAACACATTGCTAGATAAAACCTATTTCTTTGACTTAGCTCTTTTCTCATTTCTCACCGGAAATAATGATATGCACCTAAAAAACTTCTCCATGATCGAGAATATTTCTGGCTGGGCGTTGTCTCCTGCCTACGACCTTTTAAGTGTTGCAATTGTATTTCCTGAAGATACTGAAGAGCTAGCATTAACATTAGTTGGAAAGAAAAGGAAATTGAAACGAGAACATTTTGAACGGTTTGGAGAAGGGCTGGGATTGACTCCTAAACAGATCAAAGCGACCTTCAATCGAATTATAAAAAACAAATCAAATACGTCCGTTTGGATTGAGCGATCATTCCTGTCAGATGACATGAAAACCGCCTATAATAACGTAATTGAAGAAAGATATAATCAATTAGAACTAATATAATTAACGGCATACAACACATGTGCATAGCTACGACACCATACACAGAACGTTCACATTTCATTAAAACGAAATAGAACATCAAATACCTGTCAAGCTTTAGCATGAAACAACATTTCGAGGTTCGAAAACTACCTAAGCACCTCTTCTAGTGCTTCGTGAAATCTTGTGAATTCTTGTGAATTACAGTGTTTTCCCTTCTCTCTGCTGTACAGTTTAATATTTTCTTTAGCCACCGTCAGTGTCCACACTGACGAAAATCCTGTCGGTGGAGACACCGGACATTGGCACACAAGTTTCAAGCAATGGTTAATCCAGGACCTCACCTAACCCCCTGTGAAACTCAGGGAATTTATCTAAATCACTATGCTTACCATTTTCAATTGCATACAACTCAACGCCATCTCTAAGGTTTGCTAAATCGATTGATTGCTGGTGAGGAATAATTTCATCGGCAGTTCCGCTAAAGATATAAACAGGTATTCCAGATGACAATATATGTTCATTATTTGCTAGATTCCATCGAACAAAAAACACTGGAACGGGAGCTATTGCATAAAACCGAACCAATTTTTTAAGGTTATAATAAGGTGTTTCTAGTATTAACATTTTCGGGCTATTGTTTACCAATAACGAAGAGGCTATTCCAGTTCCCATAGAACGACCGTACACCACTATTTGATCTTCAGAATAAAGTGTTTTCATGGTGTCGTACAACAACTGAATATCGCCAAACAGCCTTTTTTCGGTTGTTAGTTTTGGATCGCTTTTGCCGTAGCCTGCGTAATCCATCATCACAATATCGTAACCCAAGTTATTGAAATATTCGCCTAATGTTCCCCAATAATCGAGAGCGCCATCGTTTGCATGGCAATAAAAAATTAACCCTTTGGGTTTTTCAATTTTAAAATGAAGAACATTTTAGCTTCTGCCTTGTTCAACTAAAAAGTCAAACTCAGAATAATTTCCTTGAAACTCGAACTGAAAATCTTCGGGGATAGTTTCTGCGCTAAAAATCCATTTGGCTTGTAAATGACAAGAAGAAAATAGTAAAACCAAGAAAAAGAAAGGTAAAAAACGCATCGCTATTTGGAAAATATCTCGGCTAAAGCAATATGGTATTCTGGGAATTCGGGTAAATTATTGTGTGTGCCTTCCTGCAACGTGTATAGTTTTAACTTAGGGTTAGCGGCCAGTAATTCTTCTGAATGGTGACACCCGATAAGCGGATCGCTAGTGCCATGAAATAAATAAATGGGGCATTTAATGTTTTCAATAAACTTATATGTTGGAAGCCTGTATTTCATCAAGTTTGCAATAAATTTAGGGTAAATCTCACCTCCTAAACGGTTTAACGAAGTATATGGAGTTTCTAAAACCAATATATTTGGATTATTTTGCATCGCAATATATGCTGCGATTCCAGAGCCTAACGACCTCCCGTATAGGGTAATATTTTCTTCTTTATACTCGCTTTTAACTTTATCGTAAATAAATTGAGCATCTGCCAATAGCTGCTTTTCAGAAGTGTTTTTTCCATCGCTTTTTCCATAGCTCCGGTAATCGTACACCACAACATCTTGGTTGAGTCTTGTAAAATCTAACCCAACATACCCCCACGAAGTCAGATTGCCAGCATTGCCATGGAAATATATTACTACCCCTTCAGGATTCTCTACTTTAAAATGAACCGCATTTAATTTTACTCCATTTATATCAAACGTTCGCTCTTTCCAGTTTCCACCAAACTCGTATTCAAAGTTTTTTGGAGTTTTCTCGGCCGCGAAAATCAATTTTTCTTGAAAAAGATAAGCTATACCTACAACCAGCACAAACAAAAACATCGGTATAATTATTCCCCAGATTAGCACTTTTTTCACTTCAAGTTACGTTTCTCTTCACTTCAACTAAAGCAAAACTACAGTTTTAAGACCCCTTATCAATAATTTTGCCAGTATATTTACCCAAAACTAACTAACAATGGCATCAGCATTTGGTCATGCTTTAGCGGCTTTTGCAATAGGAAAGTCTATTGCATTTGAAAAACAAAACTGGAAATTTTGGACAGTTGGTATTGTCTGCTCCATATTGCCAGATGCAGATGTAGTATCTTTTGCTTTTGGGATCCCATACCTCGATATGTGGGGACATAGAGGTGTAACTCATTCCATATTTTTTGCAACTATTTTGTCACTGTCGTTTACGTTTATATTTTTTAAATCAAGTTCCAAAAAAGTATTCGTTTTCAGTTATTTATTTTTTGCAACTGTTTCTCATGGAGTACTCGATGCCATGACTTCGGGTGGCGAGGGAGTTGCCTTTTTCGCACCTTTCGAAAACAGTCGTTATTTTTTCCCTTGGCGGGGGATTAAAGTTTCGCCAATCGGAATCTCAAATTTCTTTAGCGAGTGGGGACTCAAAGTGGTTAAGAGCGAACTAATTTGGATCGGAATACCCTCACTGGCATTACTATGTCTAGGCACAGGGATTCAAAAATTTCAGAAAAAACACTAGTTACATACGTTCCTTTTTAAAGTTATTTCGTTATTAGAAATAACAATATACGCGTTATGAAAAGTTTACTTGTCTCACTATTTTGTCTGACTTCGTTTGTTTGTGTTCAAACAGGTCGAATCAATTCATATAAATCGATTGAAGAAATTCCATGCCCAGACAGATATACTAGGGTTAAATTTAATGAGAATAGCTATACCGGTTATCTTAGGCGGCTAGAATTAAAAACTGAAAACAATACTGTTTTCCTATATGATGGTTCTAAAAAGCGGTCTCAAAATGTTCATTTTGCCGTATTAAAAATTGATGTTGGAACTAGGGACTTGCAACAGTGTGCAGATGCGTGCATGCGACTACGCGCTGAGTACTTGTTTAGTGGGGAAAGATACTCAGAAATCAAATTCAACTTTTTAAGCGATGGTAAACCTAGGTACTATACTGATTATGCTAAAGGAGATTATTCCTATAAAAAATTTAGAAAATACATGAATTATGTATTCGCCTATGCGAACACTGCTTCTCTCCACCAAGAGATGAGTGCAAAAACAATTGAAACAATAACTGCTGGTGATGTATTTATACAAAAAAGAAATCCATACGGTCACGCAATCACGGTAATGGATGTGGCAGTAAATTCAACGGGAAAGAAAATCTTTCTCCTCTCCCAAAGCTATATGCCCGCTCAAGAAATCCACATTCTCAACAATCCAACAAATAGAAGTATTTCGCCATGGTTCGAGGCAGATTTTGGAGACGTTCTACAAACCCCAGAATGGAATTTTCTTAGTTCAGACTTAAAATGTTTTGAATAGCATGGATTCCCTACCTTTGCCGTATCGAAAAGCTACGTCCATTATCAGATTGGTTACCAATTACACTCAAAGAAGCTAAAAATCGGGGCTGGGAAGAACTCGATGTAATCCTTATTTCTGGCGATGCATACGTTGACCATCCTGCATTTGGTACTGCCGTTGTGGGAAGAATAATTGAAAGCGAAGGATTTAAAATTGGAATTATTCCCCAACCCAATTGGAAAGACGATTTACACGAATTCAAAAAATTCGGGAAGCCCAAATACTTTTTCGGAATTACCTCTGGCTGTATGGATACGATGGTTAATCATTACACTGCTTCCAAAAGAAAACGCTCAACTGATGCCTATACTCCAGGAGGCGAAGCAGGGTTTCGACCCGATTATGCGGTTAATACCTATGCTAAAATTTTAAAAAGACTGTACCCAGAAGTGCCCGTAGTTGTTGGTGGAATTGAAGCGTCTTTAAGACGAGTTACACATTATGATTATTGGTCAGATAAATTAATGCCTACTATTCTCGAGTCAAGCGAAGCAGATTTACTCGTTTACGGAATGGGCGAACAACCTTTACGCGAAATTCTTCAATTATTAAAACGTGGAGTCCCGTTTCATCAGCTAACTATGGTAAAACAGACCTCATATCAACGTCCTGTTACTGATGGAGTTCCAAAAAACAAAAAATGGACTGATATAGATTTGAACAGCCATGAGGTCTGTTTAAACGACAAGAAAGCATACGCTTCTAATTTTAAGCACGTTGAGCAAGAATCGAACAAGACCTTTGCAGATAGAATAATTCAGGAAGTGAACGGAAAAAACACAGTTATCAATCCTCCGTTTCAAACAATGACGGAAAGCGAAATGGACAATTCGTTCGATTTGCCTTACACTCGTTTACCTCACCCTAAATATAAAAACAGAGGACCAATACCCGCTTACGAAATGATTAAGTTTTCGGTAAATATGCACCGTGGTTGTTTCGGGGGCTGTAGTTTTTGCACTATTTCGGCTCATCAAGGCAAATTTATTGCTAGTCGCTCCCAAAAATCTATATTAAAGGAAGTTGATAAAGTAACTGAAATGCCCGATTTTAAAGGATATATCTCCGATTTAGGTGGGCCATCAGCCAACATGTATAAAATGAAAGGGAAAGACATGGCTATTTGCGACAAATGCGTTAGTCCTTCTTGTATTCACCCCGTTGTTTGTAGTAATTTAGACACCAACCATTCGGCAATGACCGAAATTTACAGAAAAGTAGATGCCAATCCTAAAGTGAAAAAAGCCTTTGTGGGTAGCGGAATTCGATACGATTTGTTAACTCCAGAATATAACAAAAACGCTGATGAATCTATTGATGAATACCTAGAGCAAGTACTTACTCGACATGTTTCTGGTCGATTAAAAGTTGCACCCGAACATACTGCCGATGAAACGCTTAAAATAATGCGGAAACCATCGTTCAAGCACTTTAAGGCGTTTAAAAAGAAGTTCGATTTAATAGATAAAAAGCACAATCTCAATCAGCAGCTTATCCCCTATTTTATATCAAGTCATCCTGGTTGTGAAGAAGGAGATATGGCGAACCTAGCTGTGGAGACTAAAGAAATGGGATTTCAGTTAGAGCAAGTGCAAGATTTTACGCCAACTCCAATGACCGTAGCCACCGTAATTTACTATTCGGGATATCATCCATACACACTTAAACCTTATAAAACACCAAAAACGGAAGTTGAAAAGAAAAAACAAAATCGTTTCTTTTTCTGGTACAAAAAAGAGAATCGAGATTGGATAAAAAACGAGCTCAAAAAGGCAAATCAACCCGATTTATTAAAACGATTACTTGGCGGTAAAAAAGAAGAGTCTAATGTTCCAAAATGGCTTGCCGAAAAAAGAAAAGATAAGTCGTTTCAAGGAAAAAAAAGAAAGGTGTAACTTCATTTCATTAGGCGACATCTGGAAAGCCATCATCATGCCTTAAACTGCACGAAGTCCATATCGAACTTATAGGACAACGTGACCGTTGTAAGATAAATTGGTCTTAAAGAATAAATTAAGAATCCGACTCGAAACGAAAACCTAACCTTTTACCTGTTTTAATTTTCATTTCGTTGGTAAGTTCATGCACTTCATGCACTGTAATTTCTTTCATTTGATCGTACGGTGGAGTCAACAAATCAAAATCTAACGTGTACAATATAGTTGACTGTAAAATGTCTTTTAGTATCTTTCTGTCTAAAGTACTATTGATAAAGTCATTGTAGAGAAAACCTAATTGTCTTTTACCTTCAACAAAAAAGTGGTCATCTTTATTTACAAACAGTCTAGCCACAAGGTAACCCGAGTCGTTAAATCGATTGTATTTGATAGAATCGGCTAAAAAGTTATAAACGTTAATTATTCCACAATAAGCGCGAG
Organism: Flavobacteriales bacterium; assembly: GCA_016763645.1. Taxonomy (GTDB): domain Bacteria; phylum Bacteroidota; class Bacteroidia; order Flavobacteriales_G; family NORP312; genus NORP312. The sequence continues at coordinate 4,036 of JAESTK010000209.1, read as the reverse complement.
ATTCATCCTCTTTAACGTAAGATGTTTTATACAGTCGGTGTGATTTATCAAAATTAAAAACGTTGCTGTGCATGTGAAAAAGGAGCACATCTCCCGCAAATTTCAATTCAGCCTCATACTTTCCCCTAGAAGTATATTCAATTTCAATACGATTACCTTCTTCGCCTATTTCAACTTTTAGCTCTTCTGCAATTTCGGCCAAAATTTCTTTTAATAATTCGAAAAAATGAGCTGTTCGTTGATATACATCTTGCTTCATGCAAGATTTTTCTTTCAATTGCTCAAGTATAAGCTCTCTAGCTGATTTCTTTTCCACGCTTAATATGCTTTAGCAAAAACCACTCGCTGCTGAGATGGATTTCCGGTTAAAATACAAATTCCCTCCTCTTTTTCACCGTCTAGCAAAATACAGCGAATGGTCGCTTTTGTATCTTGCTTAATTTTTTCTTCTGTTTCTGAAGTTCCATCCCAATGCGCTAAAACAAACCCACCTTTTTCAATTGCTTTTTTGAATTCATCATAAGTCTCAACTTTAAAGGTATTTTCGATTCTATATTTGTCGGCTCTGAGATATAAATTTTCTTGAATATCAATCATCAATTGAGCAACATAGTCGGTTACTCCGTCCATTGAAATAACTTTCTTTTCTAAGGTATCTCTTCTAGCAACTTCAACTGTTCCGTTTTCTAAATCGCGTGGACCAATCGCTATTCTTACTGGCACTCCTTTAAATTCATATTCTGCAAATTTCCAGCCTGGTTTGTGTGTATCTCTATCGTCATATTTAACCGAAAGTCCTTCGCTTTCGAGTGCAGATTTTATTTCGTTAACCTTTTTCGAAATTGTTTCTAATTGCTCTAAGCCCTTATAAATAGGAATTATTGCAACTTGAATAGGCGCTAATTTTGGAGGCAAAACTAAACCATTATCATCTGAGTGAGACATAACCAACGCCCCCATTAAACGAGTTGAAACACCCCAAGAAGTTGCCCAAACATGTTCTAATTTACCTTCTTTGTCTGCAAATTTAACATCGAAAGCCTTTGCGAAATTTTGACCCAAAAAGTGTGATGTCCCCGCTTGTAAAGCTTTTCCATCTTGCATCAACGCTTCAATACAGTATGTTTCTAACGCGCCTGCAAATCGTTCCGATTCTGTTTTTACACCTTTTAACACTGGCATTGCCATCCAATTTTCAGCGAAGTCAGCATATACGTGTAACATTTTTTCCGATTCTTCTATCGCTTCCGCTTTGGTAGCGTGAGCTGTATGACCTTCCTGCCACAGAAATTCAGTAGTTCTCAAAAACAGGCGAGTTCGCATTTCCCATCGAACAACATTTGCCCATTGATTTATCAGCAATGGCAAATCTCTATATGACTGAATCCATTTTTTATAACTATTCCAAATAATAGTTTCGGAAGTTGGTCTAATGATTAACTCTTCTTCAAGTTTGGCGGTTTCATCAACCACAATAGAACCATCTTCTGCTGTTTTTAGTCGGTAATGGGTAACTACTGCACATTCTTTAGCGAAACCCTCTACATGAGCAGCTTCTTTACTCAAATACGATTTAGGAATAAGGAGAGGGAAATAGGCATTTTGATGCCCCGTATCTTTAAACATTTTATCTAAAGCGGCTTGCATTTTTTCCCAAATTGCATACCCGTAAGGTTTAATCACCATGCAGCCACGAACATCAGAATTTTCTGCCAAATCAGCTTTAATTACCAACTCGTTGTACCATTTCGAATAATCTTGCTCTCTGCTTGTGAAATCTTTTGCCATTTTCTCTTCTCGTTTATTGAACGCAAAAATAGATAATTAAAAGGCTAATTTTATTGAAAAATCATGGCATACTATTTGCTTCTTTCACGGCAAAACTTCTATTATGAAAACTTTATACACCCTTTCGTTTCTTAGCTTATCGATACTTTTTACTGCTTGTTCAACAGCATATCAAGCATCGAATTTTGAAGATGATGACATTTACTATACATCAAATGATGCTTTGGTGGAAGAACAAATGAAAACAGAAGCAATTCAAAATGAAGCCAAATCGATTCAAACTTCTAATGAATACCAAACAGAGGTTTACGAAAATGATGATTACTACGAAGAATACGTATCTGAGGAACAAGCATATTCAGAATCTTACACAGACGATTACGGAAATGTAACCAATAACTACTATGGCGACTATTACGAGTATGATGAGGACGATTATTACGATTATGCCTATGCGTCTCGTATCAGAAGGTTTCACCAACCGGTAACAGTTTACGGATATTATGACACTTACTATACCAATACTTACTGGTATAATTATGATTCGTATTATTATGGAACAAGCATTTATTCTAGCTATAGCTGGTGTTCTCCTCGCCCTTGGCATTACTCATGGGGATGGAATTCTCATGCTAACTGGTACGGTGGTTGGGGTAATAACTACGGCTGGGGAGGTAACGGATATTACGCTTCAAACTGTTATTCGTCTTACCCATACTACAACAACTACGGAAATGGTTATTATGCCTACAATAATGGATACAACAACGGGTATAATAATGGCTATTGGAATGGTTATGATGACGGATATAATGCCTCCAATTATTACTACAATAGTTATGATAACAATAGTAATTATTATGGTCACAGAGGCGGAACTGCATCTGGGCCAGGTAACGGAGGAAGAACTGCTAGCTCTTTTGGAGATAAGTATGAAGCTGCAGTTGTTCGTGACAATCGATCAACAAGCAAAGGAAGAACTACCCCAGTCAAAAACACTTCGGTTGTGGCTATCAATACTAAAAACCAAGTATCTCGACCTACATCTACCGCTGTTAATACTTCAAAAAATACAGGCTTAAAACAAGAAGGCGGAAATAGTCAACACAATTCTTCGAAAAATACGACATACTCCAATCAGAGGCCTAGCACAAATAGCTCTTACCAAAGTAGCTCATCGAAAGGAAATTCTACAGGGGGCAAGACTAATCAATACCAGAGTAAGCCTCCAAAAAACAGCTATAGCACTAGACCTAATAACAGTTATAATTCTAAGCCTAGCTCTAGTTCCAAACCAAACAATAGCTACAATAGTGGTAATAGTAGGCCAAGTACTACCAAGCCTTCATACTCTAAGCCTAAAACCAGTTATTCACCACCGCCAAAAAGTACTACTCGACCGAGAACACAAACAACTCGCCCATCAAACAATGGCTATAAAAGCAACTCTGGAGGAAGCAAGTCTTATTCAAAACCTAAATCTAGCAGCCCTACAAGATCATATACACCTCCTGCACGAAGCAACAATTCGTACAAGAAACCCAGTTCAAGCGGTGGCAAGTCTTACCCTCCGCCATCGAGAAGTGGCAGTTCTGGAAGCAAAAAATCAACTCCCACAAGAGGACCTAGATAAATATATCGATTATGAAAATCTGGCTTTTACTTCTTAGCATTTTACTGGGCTTGGGTGGTTTTGCACAAAACGAAACTGATGCTCTTCGTTATTCTAGTCTTCATTTTGGCGGAACAGCGCGTTACAATTCTATGGGAGGAGCATTTGGAGCCCTAGGGGGAGATTTATCTTCGGCATCGTTAAACCCTGCTGGAATTGGTGTTTATCGCTCATCAGAATTTTCGTTTTCCCCTACTCTATTAAGTAATTATTCAACAACGAAACACTATGGAAATAACGCAAGCGACTTTAAATTAAACCTCAACTTTAACGGCATAGGTTATTTATGGTCTATCGATGTTAGCCAAGGCTTAACGGGATGGCAAAAAGTAAATATGGCTTTTGGATATAATAGAATTGCCAATTTCAACAACCGATATTATGCTCAAGGGGTTAATAACCAAAGTTCGGCTATCGACCAATGGGTAAATACACTCAACAAAAATGGAGGTGTTGATGCATCATCAATAAATTCAAGTTCGGAATTCTACACATGTGTCTTCATCCCACGGAGCGCCGTTAGCGCGGAGCCATTGAAGAACTTCTAGATAAGCACCCTTTGCGGCGAATGCACAT
>JAESTK010000031.1 GCA_016763645.1 Flavobacteriales bacterium | reverse complement strand
GAGTAATAGGTGAAACATTTCCGTAATGCCCCGTTATCCGTCAAAGAAGAGGTAGAACTAGATTCTGGTTTGAGGCAACCCATTCAATGACAAAATGGAGAAGCCAAAACAGCTGTATTTGGATACATTGAAACTTGGTACAATAGAAAACGATTGCACTCTGTTTTCGGGTATAAAGCTCGAGTAGAAATTGAATTAGAATTTATAAATATGAAAAACGCACCATAGGTCTTAGAAAAACTGTCCTACTTTTTGTTGCAATTCCAGTGAAGGCCAGCTCCTTTATGAAGGCACTACGTAAGCGAAAACTCTCATAGGAGTTTTTCAAAGGAAAACCCCTTCTCGGTAAAATACTCCAGCGCTTTTGGCAAAACGTACCTTAAATTTTTCTCTGCCTTTATACTATCATGCATTACGATTATGGACCCCTTGGTTGCGTTAGAAACGACATTATCCAAACACTTTTCTGGCGTAATTGATAAATCGAAATCACCCGAGAGAACATCCCACATAACTACAGTATAGTTTTTTTTTAACACTATGTTTTGCGATCGAGAAATCTTACCATAAGGTGGGCGAAATAACTTTGAATTAATGAATTTTGAGCATTTCGATACGTTATCAAAATAAACCTCATCTTCTGTTTTCCAACCGTTAGGATGGTTGTAAGTGTGGTTGCCAACACTATGCCCGTTCGATAAAATTTTCTGATAAATTTCGGAATGCAATTCAACATTCTTCCCTAAACAGAAAAAGGTAGCTTTTGCATTAAAATCGGCAAGTACTTTTAGTACCCATTCAGTTATTACCGGTGTTGGTCCGTCATCGAAGGTGAGAAAAAGTTGCTTTTTTTCTGTATCAACACTCCACAACATATCAGCCATAATTGGCTTAATTATACCCGGTGTTTTAACAAAGTATTGTTTGTTTATCAAACTTGTCTTTATCTGGGTTGTAGCCCTCCGTTAGAGGAAATAAAATCTTGCCACTTATCAAATTTCGCTTGAATTTCGATACCTAATCCTTCTTGTTTATAGGTTTTGTTTACCAAAATATTTAGGCGATACAACACAGAAATAGATTGCTGAATATTTTTCTGCATTCCTTTAGACTGAAGTTTATCTGATTCTAACGAAAAGTAATATTCAAGATTTTCGTCATACATTTCAGCCAAAATTTTAACCAAGTTATTTCCCTGCTCAATACCCCCTGCCTTATAATAGGCTTCGGTTACGGGTAGCATGAAAAAGTTAATTGGCACATGCTCTACAGGAAGTTCTTCCATGCACTTATCAAGCACAACTAAAGCCTTTTCTTTATTACCTTCGGCTATAAACGCTTCAGCCAAACGGGCAAAATTGTTACGCAAATTCATGCACATTCTTCGGTTGTTTTCGTTCAAATAAATCGGATTCTCTTTAATACCTCCCCAACTAAATTTATTGACTAAGTTTTCGTACATAATATCGGTATGTACTTTTCCTGTTTGCCCATCAGTTGTTGCACAGTTATAAGGCACCAAATGATACGCTAATCCCTCTAATTGGAAATATTTTTTAACCCGATATAAGCGTCATCACCAGTTGTGATAGCAAAATAAACTGGCCTTTCCCAATTATTGTTTGCCAACAAATCGAGAATCATCATGTCGTTTTTAAGAATGTAATTCTTTTTAACTGTCCACTTAATTTCGTCAAGCACTTGATCTTCCATTCCTTTTGGAACGGTTCCGTTTGCAATTACTTTTTGTTTCGGAACTTTTAGGCTAAACTTGTTTGTAGGGAAGTAGTTCATCATTTTTCCTCCTCCCATCTGACGTTTATTTTTAGGGTCAGCAATAAAATCCATCATCTTTTTTACATCGATATGAACGTCTTTTTTATTCATGTCTATTACCGGAACGTAATCTCTTGTTCCTTGACGATATTGTGCTGGCTCTAGTCCGAAAGGAACTGGCTCTGAATCGTACGCTTTTCGCCTCATTTGATCGATATACCAATCGGTGTTCAGTAAACTGAGGTTTACAACCCTAACATCTGTACGGTATTCTTCAACTTCTTGCACATACCATAATGGGAATGTATCGTTGTCTCCATTTGTAAATAGTATTGCGTTCGGTTGACAAGAATCTAAATAATCTTTCGCAAAATCTCTTGCCGTATAAGTATCTGAACGATCGTGGTCGTCCCACCCTTCAGAAGCCATAATTCCAGGAACTAAACCTAAACAAATTACCGTAATCAGCCCAGCGCTAATTACTTGCGGAGCACGTTTACTCAAAATATCGTATAGGCCATAAACCCCCAAACCAATCCAAATAGTAAAGGCATAAAACGAGCCAGCATAGGCATAATCTCTCTCACGAGGTTGATATGGATACTGATTAAGATAAACGACAATCGCCAGCCCAGTTAACAGGAAGAGAAGCATCACAATTAGACCATCTTCCCACTTTTTAGAAAAGTGAAAGAACATACCGATAAGCCCCAAAATAACAGGGAACAAGTAAAATGTATTCCGCGCAGGGTTGTTCAATTGTTCGGAAGTCAACTTATCTTGATTGCCTAACATCGCTGAATCAATGGCGGGAATCCCACTTATCCAATTACCATCCATATCGTTACCATGCCCTTGAATGTCGTTTTGTTTTCCTGCGAAATTCCACATGAAATACCTAAGGTACATCCACTTTATTTGGTAATTCACAAAAAACCGAACGTTCTCCATAAAGGTTGGTTTTTTTATGGTTTTGGTTTCTCCTGTTACAGTTCTATAAGATTTAGGCCTTCCTTTAAAGTCCGACCATTGTTTATACGCTCTTTTGTGTCTTCCTTCTGAGCTGTACATTCTAGGAAAAATTCCTGTAAATTCAGATGCATAATTAGGGACTGAAGATTTTTTATCATCAGAAATAATGTACTTCCCATTTTCTTTGTCTTGAAAATAAACCGGCTTTCCATCCTTGTATGGTTTCGAGTTATCTAACGGAGAGTTAAAATAGTGTCCTGAAAGTAGAGGTCTATCACCATATTGCTCACGATTTAGATACGATAAAAGTGTAAACGCATTTTCTGGATTATTCTCATCCATAGGCGGATTTGCAGCAGAACGTATTAAAATTACTCCAAAAGTTGAATAGCCGATCAAGATGACTACAACACAATTAAGAATTGTATTAATCAACACTTTCTTGTTTTGATGAGACCAATACACTCCGTAAACTAAGGATGAAACAACAATAAACAAAAAGACATAAATTCCTGTGTTGAAAGGCATGCCCATAGAGTTGACAAAGAAAAGTTCGAAATAAGATGCCAATTTCACTGTCCAAGGAATAATACCCCCTTGAATTCCTCCCAAAATAGCAAGAGAAATTACACCAGACCAGATAAGGCCTTTTTGTGTTACCTCATATTTTTTGAAATAATATACAAACACTATCGCTGGAACAGCGAGTAAGTTCAACAAGTGAACTCCAATAGATAATCCCATTAAATAAGCTATAAGAATAAGCCACCTGTTGGCGTATTTATCGGTGTCTGAAACTTGCTCCCATTTTAGTATTGCCCAAAATACAATGGCGGTAAACAAAGCAGACATTGCGTAAACCTCTCCTTCAACAGCCGAAAACCAAAACGAATCGGAAAAAGTATAAGCCAATGCGCCAACTAATCCACTGCCCATAATGGCAATAATGTTACCCATATTTAACTCGCCTTTGTTTGATAAAGCTATTTTTCTACCCAAAGCAGTTATCGACCAAAACAAGAATAAAATAGTGAACGAACTGCATAATGCAGATTGTACATTAACCATCATGGCAGCACTTTCTGCTGGGACAAATGCTGAGAACAATCGAGCGACCAACATGAAAAACGGGGCACCTGGTGGGTGACCGACTTCCATTTTGTAGGCTGTCGCGATAAATTCACCACAATCCCAAAAGCTGGCAGTGGGCTCAATCGTACTTACAAAAACGACTGATGCGATCAGCCATGTAATCCAACCGAGTATGATGTTTAGCTTTTTATATTCCATGCTTAATTTTATTTGGTTTGCGAATTTAATTG
>JAESTK010000208.1 GCA_016763645.1 Flavobacteriales bacterium | reverse complement strand
TCTTGTTTAACTAAATCTAATGCTTTTCTAACTATTTTTTGAGTTTCAATTTTCGAAGTACAACCGTATTCGCACAAAGCGAAATCTTCTGGAGCGACTTCGTAAACACCTAACCCTTCCATTGCGTCAATATCTTCTATAATCATTGATTTTAATAAATATACAGGAAGAATATCCATCGGGAATACTTTTTCATATTCGCCAGTAACAACAAATGCTCTTTCTTCACCATTCATATTGGTGTTTAAGTCATATTCTTTGTTTGGTGTTATCCAAGAAAAGAACGTTTTAGAAAGGCTAAACTTATCAAAACCTGGTGCCATCCAACCAAACATTTCATCTTCTCCTCCTTCTGGAATTGCCGAAATTTGATAGTCGTAAAACCCTAAATAACCGTCAAACGAAACATTATCTCCCGATAATACATTACCAGAAATTACTCTAGCGCCATCATTAATTTCGTTACCAAACATCTCTTTAATGCTCGCGCCTGGCAATACTTTATAATATTTAGAAGAATTAACCTTTGAACCAGCTAACGCGATAACTTTAGAAGCATCGTATTTGCCTTCTTTAAAGAATTTACCAATAGCTAAAACGTCTGGCGCTTTTAAAACCCAAACTACCTCACCTTTATTTACTGGGTCGATGTGGTGAATTTGAATTCCAACGTTACCTGCTGGGTGTGGTCCTAATACTTTATTTACTTGTACGTTTTTAGCAGAAACTAGTGCTGCATCAGCATTGGTATTTCCGTTAACATTCAAATGAACTTTACCAGAAGTTAATTTAGCAATTGCATCTAATCCAGCTTGAAAAACCTCTTCTTGACCGTGAATTAAAAAATCGTAATCTGCAGCCAGAGGAGATGTGTCTAATCCCGTAATGTGAATTGCTTTTGGTGTGTCGGCAGGGTTTGCAACAACATCGTATGGTCTTTGCTTAACAAAAGGCCAAAGCCCTGAGCTCAACAATGCCGATTTTACATCTTCGGCATTAGCTGTAGAAACAGTAAACTGCTCATAAACAATCTCTTTGTCGGCTTTTAATGTAATGGCCAAAATTCTTCTTTTATCTCCACGTACTATTTCTAGTACTTCTCCGCTTACTGGTGAGGTAAATTTAATCTGCTCGTTATATTTATCATAAAACAAGGTAGATCCAGCTTTTACCTTATCACCAGCCTTTACGGCTAATTTAGGCATTACTCCGTGAAAATTTGGTGGTTTAACGGCAAAGGACGATGGCATTTCAACATTACCCAACACCTTTTCCGCAGTGCCTTTTAGTTTAATGTTTGCCCCTTTGCTTATCTTAACAATTTGCGACATAATCTCTTTTGTAAAGCTTTACAATTCAAGCACAAATGTAGAAATTTGATTAGTGTAGCAAACTTTTTTTTAATGATTTTAGATGAAGCCCTCAATCGAATAGTTTAACTCCTTGATTTCTAACTTATTTTTCAACGTTAGTTCATTTTGTTAACGGTTAAAATGACAGAATGAAGAATGCTAAAATGCGTGAATCACCACTCTACTAAGCTCAATTATTTGGGAAAAATAAGCCTACTTTTGGGGAAATGATTTCCAAACTCGGATATAACCAATTTACTATTTGCCTGATTCTCGTAATTAGCACGTTGTCTGCATCTTCTCAAGACGATGAATACTATAATGAAGATTACTTACGCTTCGAAAACCATGTTTATCATGAAAACATACAAACCGTACAATTGAATATTGATGGCAACATAATGTCTGCACCTATAATCAACTTATATGCGAACGAAAAACTGCGGTTGAGTTTCGATGATTTAGGCGAAGACCACATTAACTACAATTACACGATTATCCATTGCTCTGCGAACTGGGAAGATTCTGAATTGTTTTCGACCGAATATATTCAAGGTGTACCCGAAGATGTAATTTATGAAAACTCGTATTCCAGAAGTATTGGACAAACATATGTTCATCACTGGCTTGTTTTTCCATCAGACAACATGAAGATTATTCGCTCTGGCAATTACCTGATAAAAGTATATGAGGAGGGCGACTCGGAAAACATTGCGATAACATGGCGGTTTATGATTACCGAAAACAGATTAGAAGTGAACGGCAGAGTGTTTCCTACAAACGACAGTAAATATCGATTTTATAAACAAGAGCTTAATTTTACTATTGGTTCGGAGTCGTATTTAGTTACTAACCCCTATGATGATTTAAAAGTAACTATCCTCCAAAATGGAAGGTGGGATAACGCTCACTACGATGTTCAACCAACTTTTGTAAAAGGAGATGAGATTGAATACATCAACCAAAGAGATTTAATATTTAATGGGGGAAACGAATTTCGCTACTTCGATATCAAAAATTTGACTCTGAGAGCTGGTTACGTAAAAAAGTACTACAGAGATTCGCTAGGGTTTCATCACGTTATTTTAGAAGATGAAGAAAAAAGAGCCCACAAAGTTTATTCTAGCTATATTGATATAAACGGAAGGCGCTACATTAAAAACGACTACCTAAGCCAAGATAGCAATGTTGATGCAGATTATGCGTGGGTGTATTTTACGTTTCCACAACCTCAGCGAATTACAGATGGTGATGTTTATCTTTTTGGTGAGTTAACGAATTGGGAAACAAACCAACAAAATAAAATGATTTATTATGAAGAAGAAAAAGCATACAAAGGGAAACTGTATCTAAAACAGGGCTATTATAATTACCAGTACGTTTTTCTAAAAGATAACACCACAGAAGCAGACGATATTCTGTTAGAGGGTATGCACTCCGAAACAGAAAATGACTATACCATTCTTGTTTATCACAGGCAAATGGCTGACGATTATGATCGGCTTATTGCCGTAAAGACTTTAAACTCTGTTAGAACTCTACAGCTTACTATGCCTATAAAGTTTGGAATTGGGAATTGAATATTTCTAATTTTAAGTGCTGACACCCAACCTATTTGAATTTATTTTCGTTTATTTACATGCACCCTAACAATTGCAGCTATGACAACAGAAGTTACAGAGGGAATTCAAATAACGGTAAAGTCATTTTATCGTCCTGGATTTTCCAATCCACTGAAAAATCATTTTCTCTTTACCTATAGAGTTACCATCGAAAACAATAGTAACGATACCGTACAGCTATTAAGCAGGCATTGGCACATTTTCGATTCTAATGCCGACCATTACGAAGTTGAAGGCGAAGGCGTTGTTGGATTTCAACCCATATTATTACCTGGCGATGTACACGAATACGAATCTGCTTGTGAGTTAACCTCAGAAATGGGAAGTATGTATGGCACTTACACTATGCAACGGCAGTTAGACGATTCTATGTTTGATGTAAATGTTCCTAAGTTTGAATTGGTTGCCCCTATGAAATTGAACTAACGGCACTGCCAGTAGATGCGAAGTCTAATTTGAATAGGAAGTATTAAATGGATTCTTATAGTACTGCGTGTCAATTAGACCACTACTACCCCACTAACGTAACGAAATACCTTGGTTATTATAGCAGATTATCGGTTGGTTGGAAAAAATGGAGTCTTTGAATTCCAAAAAGATTATCTCTTTAGTTCTCCAAGGTCAGCCGCTTCACAAGTTTCTGTTTTCAACTCCATAATAGAAAGGAATTGAGGCAAGTTGAACACTCTGGAATTGCCGAGACGAATTGATAATGGTCTTGAGAACTAGAAGAATTGATCAAATTTATTGTTAACCTGAGTTCGATTAATCACGGAAGCATGTAAATAGCTGATTTACAGTGATTTTAATGTGAGTTCATGTCGAAAAGCACTTGATCAATCTCCCTAACCAGTCCGAATATATTCGGAGTCTCCAAGAGGGAATTCTCCCTTAGAAAAGACTTCGAGTATTCTCGAACGGAGGGATTGATGAAATGTAACT
>JAESTK010000207.1 GCA_016763645.1 Flavobacteriales bacterium | reverse complement strand
TCTCCATTTCCCCATTTTTGATAAGCCAACATTGATTTACAAATGTGAATCCCTCGATCGTTAACCACCTGTACTTTAACTACTTTATGGCCGTTAGCTTTTAATATTTCGGCAACAGAATACCCCAATAAATTGTTACGAATATGCCCTAAGTGTAGTGGCTTATTAGTGTTTGGAGAAGAATATTCAACCATTATTCTACTGCCCGAATCTGGTTCGGAAAAACCATAATTGGAATCGCTAACCGCTGAATTGAACTGCCCTAGCCAGTACGAATCACTAAAAGATAGATTTAGAAAACCTTTAACAATATTGTAGTCTGAAATGGCTTCTACACTTTCTTTTAGGAAGGCACCCAAAGCCTCTCCTGTTTGCTCTGGCGATTTTTTAGACTGTCGTAAAAACGGAAATGTAACAATGGTTAAATCGCCTTCAAAATCTTTACGGGTACTTTGAACCTGAACCAATTGAATTGTAATGGTTTCTCCATACAGAGTTTTTATCCCCTCAACTACCTTCTCACTCAATAAGTGCTCCATATCAATTTACCGATTCCAATTTTTTAGTTACTTCAGCCAAAACATCGAAAGCCACTTCTGCCATAGTGTTTCCTTTTTCATCAAGCGTTGGGTTGACTTCAACAACTTCGAAGCAACTCACTTTGCCGCTTTCAATAATCTGATTAATAATTTCCATCACTTCAAATTGGTCAAACCCTTTTGAAACAGGTGTTCCTGTTCCTTTCGAAATTAAATCGCAATCCATACTATCGACATCAAACGATATATATATATGGTCGCAATCTTTTAATTTTTCCAGCGCTTCTTCTACACAGGTTTGCAGACCTCTGTACCGAACTTCGTCAACTTTATAATTTTTTATTCCTGTTTTCTCTATAATATATTCCTCTGGTTCTTCAGTATCTCGAACGCCAAAATAAATTACATCTTCTGCTAAAACTTTCGGAGATATTCCTCCAATACTTTTCAACCCTTCCCAAGTCTCTCTTGTTTCCTCTGCAATGTCGTTAATTTTTCTATCCAAATTATCTTCCGCGATTGCTGCTGCTAAAGGCATTCCATGAATATTTCCTGATGGAGATGTATGTGGCGAATGAATATCAGCATGTGCATCAATCCAAATTACTCCCAAACGTTTTTCAGGAAAAGCTGTTTTCATTCCACTAATAGTTCCTAAAGCAGAAGAATGATCGCCCGATAAAACGAGTGGAAATTCTCCACTTTTTACCGTTAACTGCACAGCCGTACTTAAACGCTCACAGACCAATAACACTTTTTTTATTCGTTTGGCAAACGGAGTGTTCTGTTTTGTGTAAACAGCATCATTTTCGGCTTGGATTTCAACATATGGATATCGATTAAAATAATCGTTACTTTTGTTTATTGCCGCTATTTCAATTGCATCAATACCAAGGTCAGACCCACGAGTACCAGCTCCAATATCTGAACGATTCTTAATGATTTTTACCTGCTGCATAACTTTTAACTTAATTGAAGAAGCGCAAAGTTAATGATACTAACTAATGAAGCATAGTTTCTTTGCCCAAAAAGCAATTTTACAGAAGTCATTGTTTTAGAACGTTACTTGAATTATATTTGTCGGTTAGAGACATCTAATTGTCGAAGAAAACATAGGATTGAGCAAATTAGGTTTTACATGGTTTTTGCACATTATTCTACTCGGTGGAATAGTTGGTCTAGTAGGTTGCGACACCGCTATTTTTCATCCCAAATTAGCCGAAGGAGAAATCGAATATGATGTTACCTACCCTGTAATGGACCCAGATAATGTTATGGCCGATTTTATGCCTAAAGAAATGACACTTCGCTTTAAAGACAATAAATTTATTACAAACTTATCTGCCGGGATGGGAATGTTTAGAACAAATTTTGTTGGCGATTGTGAAACTCATAAGATGTCTCATTTGGTGAAAATGGTAAACAAAAAATATACTACTAAGTATGACGATAACAGTGTTGACATTCTCAACAAAGCATACGAAGATTATACGATTGTTGAAACCAACGATACCAGAATAATTGCAGGGTATGAGTGCCCAAAACTTTGGGTAATATTTACCGATGTTAGTATGCCTAGCTTCGAATTATTTTACACTACAGATATTTCTATAAAAGACCCTAACTGGAGTTTACCATTTAAAGGTGTTGATGGTGTATTAATGGCATACGACATGAAGCGAAATGGTATTATTATGAGGCTAGAAGCAACTAGAGTTTCTAAAGTTGAAGTTGACGATTCTGAATTTATTGTCCCACAAGAATACGAATCGGTAAGTATTAAGCATATGGAAGAAGAGCTAGATAAGCTTTTCGATACTTTCAATTACTAAGCTAGATAGTGATTCAGTTAATTACCACTAAAAATTGATTTAGTGTTTCCTTAGTCAAAGAGGTATTACCCATTGATTTTCGCTGATTTTCGCTTAATTGAGATTCGCTAAAAGCATACCTGTTCTCTTCCTCTTTAGCTTTTTCTTTTTGTGCTGTAAATGAATTAATTCCAATCAAAGAAGCATTTTTGGAAATGTTATTAATTGGCACTTCTACTACCCGCTCAACAGTTCTAATTTCTACAACAGATACCTCAACCTGAGTTTCAATATAAACGGTATCTACTTGAGATTGGTACACAATTTTTTCTTGCACTATAATTTCCTGATTATTTGAATTTCCGAACCAAACAAAAGCCAAAACTATTGTCGCCAAACTTATTACCACTTGATAGGATGGAACACTAAAATTAAATAATTTATCCAAAATTAGAGTAATGCTACTTGAGGTTGCCTCTTTGTTAAGGGCATCATTTAGTTTTGATTTTATTGATGGGTCTGGAGATAAAAAATGAGCCTCTTCATCCATAATAGAAGGTATATTTAATATGATGTTTCTATATAAATCATATTCCTGCTTCGAAATGGCTTTCAATACCATCTCTTTTTCGGTTAACAAAAGATCTTGAAAATCCTTATAGTCTATTAATTCTTGTATTTCAACATTCAACTTTTCCATTTTAACTTAACTTGTTTTGGTGTGGTGAAACACTTCTAATTTTTTAGAGAGTTTCTTTACTGCATGGTGAATTCTCGATTTAACTGTTCCTTCTGAACAATCTACAATTTCGGCAATTTCTTTAACTGAAAATTGTTCACGATAACGTAATATAAAAACCGTTTTATGTTCGATACTCAGTCGGTTTAACTCAATTTTTAATTGCTTTTTGAAAACCGTGTTATCGATTTGTGCAAGTAGCTTCTTGTACCCTGAATTTGGGTCTTCGAGCACTACATCATCAACATTTACTTCTTCAAATTTTGAATTTCGATGTTCTGTTCGACACATATTGGCAGCAACTGTAAAAACCCAAGACTTGAAATTACGAGAGGTGTCGAACCGCGTTGGTTTTTCCACTATTTTCAGAAACAAATCTTGCAGTAAATCCTGTGCGCGTTCTTCATTATTGTTCAGCATTTTGAACATAAAATGAAGAATTCGCTTACTATATCGATTGTAAAGTTCTTCGAACGCTCTGTTATTACCACCAACGAAGAGCTGTATCAGCTCTTCGTCTGATTGTTTTTTATAGTTGGTAAATATTCCCAATTATTTTTCAATTATTATCATTACTACCCTAAATCCTACTTCTGGACTTGGTCCTGAATATAATTGTCTTTTATTAATAACTGCCTCCGTAACCGAGGTGTTCCAGTTTCCACCTTTGGCTATACCTTTTTCCTGAACCATTTCTGAAACGTTACCAATTATGTTATACAAACCAAAATAATTAGGACTATACGAACCTACTACTACTGGGAAAACACCTCCATCTTTGTTGGAATATTTTACCGTATCAGCACCTGGACAAGTCGCTTTATCTAAAATAAAATAACCTGAGTACGTAGATGCATCAATATTTGCTAAAAAGCATCCTCTCGAATTGGTTATGTGTTTATCGTAATCTTTATTTGGATTCTCCTTAATTTTACGATCTCCCCAAGGATAATTTTCGATATTACTTCTTCCGCTTTTTGCTAGGTATTCCCATTCTTTTTCTGTCGGCAATCTAAACTTCACTTTGGTATATTTCTTCTTCTTGTGTTCTAAGTTATTGTAAATATTGGTTAACCAATCGCAATATAATAAAGCCGCTTCGTAAGATACATTCATAACCGGAAACTTATCTTCTTCTGGTTTTCCATGTACAAATATTTGCTCTTGGGTAAGTGATTGATACCGATCATCCAAAAATTCATCCCAATTTACAGTTTCCAGTTTAGCCATATCCAAATCTTTGTATCGTTTCTGCTTTAACAAATCGAGTAAAAATTTATTGTACATCGTATTTTCTACTTCTTTTTGTGAAGCATGTAAAGTGTCATTTACCTTTACCATTCCCCAATAGGCGTCTCTAGGGTCGCTAATCACTTTTGAAATTACATTGTCTTTTTTCGCTGGAGATATTATTTTTTGCACCTCTTCCGTTCTCCCAGATTTTTCAGCAATTTGATTTATTAGATACTCAATATCCTGCAGGTTTTGCTTCTCATCACTTTCTTTATAATGGTTATGAAGTGTTAGCATTGGCATAAGATAACTTGCATTCATATTATTGTTTACCGATGCACTAATATCGTTAAACAAGTCTATCTTCATGTAATCAGTCAAAAAACGTTTTTCATAATTCTTGCGCGTTACTGCTATGTTGTCAAATTTCTTGTCTGTCCATTTAAATGCTAAACCAACATTGTAAAAGTTTTCATTAAAACTCGTGTATATTGGTCTACAAATTCCTGCTGCGAAATATATTGGTCTGTCTGAGTTTTCCAATAGGTGCTTGCATATATCAACGTAATAAGCATCATAATTACCCTTATAATCAGCCTCAGTTTTGTCCATTTTCGGAATACCTAATTCTGCAAAATATAAATCTCTATAGCTTTTATCGGTAAGCATATAGATGTTCATAATCGCTATGTCTTTTCTCACGTTTTTATTTTGTTGAAGCACCATTGCTGATAGGTGTCATTATCTCCATTGGTGATTAAAATTGCGTTTTCTTCTGTTGACATCATCATGTTATAATTCCATGCATATATATTGGCTGAAATATTATTACTGGCAAACATCCTATCACAAAACGATTTTACTTCTTCTGTATTTCTTTGCAATTCAAAGTATGTGATAAAATCATCATACGTCTCTGGCCTTTCTGGACTCAACTCAAATGCTTTTTCGAGATGATTATACAAATTAGCATCGTTGTTACCGTTCCAATAAGTAATGTAATGGTGTTCGAATGTATTAGGAATTGAGTTGGTTAAATCAACAACGATATCATTTAAGTGCTGTTGATTTACTGAGCCCCCTAATAGTTTTTCCATCCGTTTTGCTGTATAATAATTTAGCCAAGCATCGGCATTTGTGTTATCTTTCTCTAATTCTTTTACCCAAAGTTCTGCTTGTATTTCGTACCATTCTAATGGGTTTCTTTGTTTTACTATTGAATACACTTTTTCTAACTTGTTTTCAGATGCATTTAATGTGAATGACATCATTATTGCTAGGGTAATGGATATAATCTTATTCATCTTAGTGATTTTATTAAAATTTAAACTGTGTTATATCAGTATTACTCAAAAAGGGTTGAGACGTTCAAATTAGTTGATTTTAAATTAACAACAATATTTGTTTTCTGACCACAAATGCTATTTCACCATTTTGACAGGCGTGAGTCTACTTTATAGGTAAAAACACTTACATCCAAAATATTTTAACACCTAAATTGCGTTGATTACAACCTAATGTCAATTTTGATGGCGTTTAAATTCAAAGAAACAATTAGCTCACAAAAATTTAAAGGCTATGAAAATGAAAGATGAAAAACAACAGGGAAATTTAAACCATAATTTGAACTACAATACTCCTAATTCTTCGGTTTGTAAATTTGGGTTAACCATTATTTTACTAGGTACAATTTTAGTGTTAGGCTTGTTTTCTACGGTAACTGCAAATAATTTTAAGGAAACCGATAACCTTGTATCTGTAGAAAACGATTATCAATTTTTACTAAACAACCTTGCAACTTTAACGATAAATAAAGCTGCTTTAAAAAAACGGTTTACTATAGAATAATTAAGAAATATAAGACGACAAAAAGCATCCTACATTTTGTCAAATACAATAGAAGCCTTGTTGTTTATTTCAACAAGGCTTCTATTTTTCCTCCTCTCTCTTCCAATTAGATAAAACACCTGGCTGAGCTCTTTTTGCTGTTAAGTAAAGTTGCTCTACTTTGTTTCTTGCCCAAGGTGTTCTTCTTAAAAATTTAAGACTTGAACCAATTGAAGGGTCATTTTTAAAACACCGAATATTAACAAGTTCACCTAACTCATCCCAACCATATTTCTTTTCGAGATACAATAAAATGTCTTTCAATCTTACTCCGTGTAGTGGGTTGTTAGGTTGTTCTTCGGTCATTTTACGTTACAATAATGTATTCACCCTCTAGCACTTTCAGATTAAAAGGCTTGTATTGAAAATTGATCGATTTTGTTTCCTTTTTACCATTTTCGTCTTCAATTTCAACAATTGAATATGAACTTTTTGCCAATGTAATATCCTTATACAGCTGGTGAATTTTTGGCTTTAAAGATTTGCTAATCCCTTTGCTATTTTGCACAGCCACTGTTCGTAAATCTTTACCTACAGCATTGCCATGAAAATGAAAACAGGCCTTTTCTATTTTTTCTTTTACATAATTATCGTAAGCTTTTGGTTCAAAATCAAACCCTTTCAACCCTCTAGCTTTGTTCCATAATTGCATCTGATTAATCATATAAAACAATGTTACTTTGGCTATTTCATCTTCTGCATAGCTACCTCCTATATCAGAATGCACCCCTGGAAACCAAACTTCATGAACGGTTTCTTCTTTTTCTTCGTTTTGGTTCATTAACGATGGCACAAAAATATTTCGTGTTTCATCTATAGCCACTAAATGAACAGCTTTTTTGATATTTGGAGATATGGTATCATCAAAAAATAAATCGTGGTCTTTGTTTCCTTGTTTTCGTTTATAAAAACTTTCTATGCCAAAAAAACGCAGGAAATTATTACCTAATCCAAGTGCGCTTACGGTATCCCAAACGCCTAAAAATTCGATGTCTATGTCTAGTTTATTGGAGTTATCAATATCGATATCAGTAATTACTTGCTCAATTACCTTAGTCTCATTGTTTTCTTTGGGTTCTAGTACAATTGTAATTCCTGCAGGAATACCTTGTTTTGCAATTTTACTTGCCAGAAGCCTTGCAGATGCCGCTCCTCTACTAAATCCGAAAATATAAATTCTATCCCCTTTTTGCCAATCTTGCACAAAACGCGCATAGGCTTTTTCGATGATTGCAGCAATGGCTTTTCCTGTTGCTCCTTTCCATCTCGACTTTACCCAGCTATTGTCGTTATCGTTACCTACACCTCTATGATAACGTACAATTTGATTTTCGTTATCATCAATAAAAATACGTTTCAAATGAACAATATTCGTTACAAGACCATCGGAATTTAACCCAGTTTCGTCATTCAACGTGCCGTCTAACAAAATGATGTGCTTCCGCTCTTTGGATTCTGTATCAAACTGTTTAATGTATTGTTTCGTGTATGTATCGGTACTTTTCGGCATTACCTACGCGTTATCTTTTCTTCTTTTTTTTACGCTTTTTATATGCCTCGTCCTCTTGATCTATAGTTTTCAGAAGAGATTTCCAATCGTCAGTTTTTTCATCAGTGGCAGATTTTACATCTTTATACTCGCCTTTTGTAATTTCAATTCGCTGGATGGACTTTCCTAAATTTTCTTCAATTTCGGCTAACAGATCTTTTTCTTCGGAACTACACAACGATATTGCCTGTCCTCGATGAGTCCCTCTTCCTGTTCTTCCAACACGGTGCACATAATATTCCGAAGTGTCAGGTAAATCGTAGTTTACTACATATTCAACATTCGGAATATCAATTCCTCGAGCACTGACATCTGTAGCGATTAGCACTTTTAAAGAATCTCCACGAAAGTTATTCATTGTTTGCTCACGCTCTTCTTGTAGCTTATCTCCATGAATGGTATCGGTAATAACGCCAACCCTTTCCATTGCCGACTTCACTCGCTCTGCCCTCACTTTGGTTCTTACAAAAACCAATATTTTTTTGTCTTCGTTACTCTTTATAATGTTTTCTAAAAAGAATCGTTTATCAATCATTTCGACAAAGGCTACCGCATGGTCAATCTTTTTTGCAACAGGGTCTTTTGGCGATAACTGTATTCGGATGGCATCGTTTACCAACGAGTAAGCTATCTTTTTAATTTTATCGTTTATCGTTGCCGAAAAAAACAAGGTTTGTCGCTTCCTCGGAAGATGACGCATTAAATCTCTAATGTCTTTAATAAAACCTAAATCGAGCATGTGGTCGGCTTCGTCTAACACCAAAATTTCGACTCTCTTTAAATTTAACGCACCTTGACTCACCAAATCGAACATTCTACCAGGAGTAGCAACCAGTACATCAACACCTTTGTTTAATTTTTCGATTTGTGGCTCTTGATCAACGCCTCCATGAATACAAAACGAGGTAACTCGTGTATGTTTTCCTATGGTTTTAAACACAGTATCAATTTGCAAAGCTAACTCGTGAGTCGGTGCCATAATTAGGCATTTTACGCCATCGGGACGACTCAATATTTTCTTGATGTGCAATTGATGTAATATCGGAATAGCAAATGCTGCCGTTTTTCCAGTTCCAGTTTGGGCTATTGCCAATACATCTTCTCCTTTTAGGATTGACGGTATCGATTTAAACTGAATGTCGGTTGGTCTTCTAAACCCCAGTTTAGCAATGTTTTCTTTTATCTCGTCAACGATATGATATTGTTCGAATTTCATTGTTTACAAAGTTACAAAGTAAATTGTGATCGCAGAGCAAAGCAATCTTAACTTTGTAATTGATGAACATTGAGAATACACAAGTTGCGGTAATTGGAGGCGGTGCGGCAGGATTTCTCGCTGCCATATCGTGCAAACGCCACAACCCTAACGCAACTGTTGTTATTCTAGAAAAGAGTGCTAAAACTTTAGCAAAAGTGAAAGTTTCTGGTGGTTGAAGATGCAATGTAACCAATGCTACCTACTCTATTTCTGAGCTATCGAAAAACTACCCCCGAGGCGAAAAACAACTCAAAAAAGCCTTTAGCCAGTTTATGACTACCGACACGGTTGAGTGGTTCGAATCGAGAGGTGTAGAGCTGGTTACTCAAGATGATCGATGTATTTTTCCGAAAGCACAGAACTCTCAAGTAATTATTGATTGTTTGATGAGTGAAATTCACGCACTTGGTATCACTATCAAACTTCAAACCCATATTGAGAATATTAGTCCAGTTAATGATAGTTTTAAATTAAGTATTAAAGGGAAAGGTGAGGTTACATACGACAAAGTAATTATCGCCACTGGTGGACAACCAAAAATGAGTGGGCTGCAATGGTTGGCCGATTTGGGGCATAAAATTGAGCCACCTGTCCCATCTTTGCTTACGTTTAATATGCCTAAAAATCCTGTTACGGAATTAATGGGCGTTGTGGTAAACCCTGCCTCGGTAAAAATTCCAGGAACAAAATTACAAGACGATGGTCCACTGTTAGTTACCCATTGGGGGATGAGTGGTCCAGCGATTTTAAAACTTTCCGCTTGGGGGGCTAGAGTCTTAGAAGCAAAAAATTATCAATTTAAAATTTTGGTAAATTGGTTGAATCAAAAAAATGAAGATGTAATTAGAACTCAAGTTACCGAAGCTATCGATACAAACGGAAACAAAATGATTCGAAATACAAATCCGTTCAACTTGCCAAACAGGCTTTGGATTTTTTTGCTCAACAAGTATGAAATCAATACTGAGTTACGCTGGATTGAATTAGGGAAAAAAGGTAAAAACAAGATAGTTCAACTACTTTATATTGACGAATACGAGGTTTCAGGAAAAACCACATTTAAAGAAGAATTTGTTACCTGTGGTGGAGTTTCGTTGAGTGATGTCAATTTTAAAACTATGGAAAGTAAGGTTTGCCCAGGTATGTATTTTACTGGCGAATTGCTAGATATTGATGGGATAACTGGCGGGTTCAATTTCCAAGCCGCATGGACAACGGGGTTTATTGCTGGTAAACTCAACTAGTTTTTTTCGACACAGAGTAACAAACACAGTTTTCTAAATACTTGTTTCCTAACAATTTTGGATGAATAAATTCAAATTTTTTGCTCATTCCAATTTTTTCCATAACAGCTATCGATTTTATGTTCGCCAATGGTGCTGTCGATAAAATTGTTTTTAGTTTAAGCTTTTCGAACGCATATTGTAAACATCGTTTTGCGCCTTCAGTAGCAAAACCATTGCCCCAATGTTTGGGAGATAAACGCCAGCCAATATCGATATATGGCGAAAATGACAAGTTGTTTTTTTGATAACACAAACCAATAAAACCGATAAATTCATTCGTGTCAATTCTATCTACAGCAAAATAGCAATAACCATTTTCGGTAAACATAGTTTGCATTCGCTCTATAAATGTTTTGGTTTGCGCAGGTGTTGCCTCGTATGGAAAAAACTCCATCACTTCTTTATTAGCACTAATTTCAGTCATGCTGGGAACATCGGCTGAAACCCAATTTCGAAAACCTAAACGTTGTGAAGTAAAAATGTAATCAGCCATTGAACCTCTAATGTTGTTTGTTTGGTGTTCAAATTCGTTTTAATGAACTTTGAACGGTTGGCTATGGCGCGTTTTAATGCGCTATAGGTTTTTATTGGGCACAGTTTTTATTTTTTTTCATTTCTCAAGATCTGATGAAGAACTCCAATCGTATTCCGTCTGAGTCGTCCAGCCATATTTTTTCTTTGTCGCTGTGTTTGTCAATGTGAATACCGCTGTTTTTGATTGAGTTCTTGTCCAGAGTCGTTTCAATTTCTTTTAAGTCGTTCAGTGTCCTCACACCTATTGCCAAATGTTCAAGTCCTATTCTGTTAGCATCAAACATGTCGTCTTTCGGTAAAGTCCCGTATGGCAGGACCAAGAACAATTTCGTTCCACCGACATGGTACATAATCGAGTTCTCTCCTTGGTGGTCAGGATCGCCAAGTATTTTGGAGTAGAAGCTCTTTGTCCGTTCGATGTTGCTAACTGTCAGGACGATATGATCTATGTAAAGTTTAGATTTTATGTCAGTCGAAATCATTGTCTATACTGTCGCTGTCTGTGTCATTTTAAATTGTGCCCAACATTACCCTGAAATAAACAGTCGTTAGAGGTTCGAAGGTAGTGGAAATTTATGAGAACTAAAAAATAGAAAAACTAACCAATTTGAATTTTAATCTAGCAACTGCTGAATTTTGAGAAATGCCTTTTTGTTTTGTTCTGAATCAACAGAGTTTAACACTTTTTGTTTTTCAGCCTGGGTAAGGTGCCAGCTTAACGAAATGTAATTTTTTTCGTTGTGGTTTAATTCTAAGTCAACCACATTAAAAGGCACATCGAACCATGAATTTGAGTAATGAATAATTTCTTCTTGATTCAGTTTTTGCATATTACTCCAATTACCATAAAACCCACCAAAAGGACCTTTTAGATTTTCGAATATCGTTTTATATGGTGAATCTTTAATGTTAACATCTTTAGGAGTGTCGCTAATTTGAAGCACAATAACTCCGCTTGTGTTGGTGTTTATCCAATTTCTAAAGGTGTGTAAATAGCGCAAAGCGACAAACATTCCTGTGTTATCGCGAACACCAGCATCCATAATTTCTATTGTAGGTTCGGTAGGTAAAGATGCGTTTGCCATCACATACGGAAATGTTGCACTCATACGCAATGCAGAGGGAAATCGTAAGCTATCTGCCGATTGGTTTTTCAATAATTTTCGAAATTCTACAGCATCGGTAGCAAAGAAATTATCTTCTTTGGCTTTCATACTCGTGTTAGACATATAGCCAATGGCTTGGGGAGAAATCAATAATTTTCTTCCATCATTCGCAATGGTGGGTGAAAGAATCATCATAGGAATTTCGGCCTTATATTCTGGTTCAGAATATTCCGAAATTCGTTTACGAAAGCACTGATTTAGATTTCGATTCAATTGCTGTTCGAATATATAACCACGGTCTTTTGTGTACCAAAAATTTCCATCATCAAATTTTTGAAAGCGAATAAACGGGTCACTCACTGCCATTGAAAAGGCAATAGGGTTTAGAATATCGTTCGAAATATTATCCAAATGTGTATTACCTTGTATTGTTTCGTTTTGTAAATACATTTCTCGCATATATGCTGCGCCTATCATTCCCCCCGATGAACCTGTAAATAAGTGAATATTATTCATCAGTTGACCATCAGTAAGGCTATCAACATATTGTAGCGTTTTACACGTCCATAAAGCACTGCGGAGCCCACCACCACTTGTAGAAACGATAATTAATTTTGGCTTTATCGTTCCTTTTTTAAAATTGTTTTTTCGCCAATTATTAAGAATTAAAATTCCAGATTTAAAATCGGCTAAAGCCTGTTTGTCATTGTTCGCTAATCGTCTTAAATTTTCATTTGAATATTCAGCTTTTGTAGTATGGTAATCAAGTCCGTATGCATAATTACTATAATTAAACCTATCATTTTGCGAGAGAATATTAATTAGAATAATTACACCAAATAAAATTGCGTTCGACCACCCCTTAACCCAAGAATGGACGGCACTTATCACCATTATTATCATCGAAAAAAGCAACATAACACTTGCTCCCGCTGGGACAACAAAATATGGGTTTTCCCTAAACGAGCCAATAACAATAACTGTAGCTATTACTAATATTTCGAATATAGACGCATTGATGTGATTTTGAGAAAATACCTTGGCAAGCGTTGTTCTTTTATAATGCTTGCCATCTCTAGCAAGTGCAATTTTTAGTGGAGACGTAAGATAGGTTTCCACATGCCATTCCCTGTCTTGGTTAAATATTTTATACCATTTTTCGTGTTTATGTAGAATCCCTTCTACAGGGTTACTCACATTTTTTTTATCAGGTAAATCACTGCCAAAAAGTTTGAAAATATCTTTATTGGTTCCAACAAAATACAGCAACGACAATATAATAAAAACACAATTTCCTGCTAGGAATCCAATAACGTTTGTTACGATGTTTCTTACCGACTCTAATTCGCTATTCAATTGGAAATCGACAAGCTGAAAGACGTAGTAAACTATGAAAGAAATTGGAATTATTGAATTATTTAATGTGTATTTAATAAAAGGTTTCGACAGCGTAGCAATGAATGGAAAACGAAATCCATTACTAATGTAACTGGCTATATTAAATACAATGATGAAGCCTCCGCAAGCAAGACCAAGCAAAAAATGTGATTTAAAATCGACTTCTCCCAAGTATTCGGGGTATAAGAACAAACTCGGTATACCGAATTTAGTAAGAAACGATTGGGAAACAATAGCAAACAAGAGCATCCAAAAAACGAGAAGTAGGTGCGTTTTCTTGATATGCAGCCAAAACAACTGAATGGGAAAGAAGAAGATAATTCTTCTAAACTTTTGTTTATATGTTAAATCAGCGTTAGGAGTCATAATAAATAAAAAAGGCGCAAATACTATTATAATACGTAATTGCGCCCCTTAAGGTTATGTCAAATACCTTACTAAATTTTGCTTTCTACTAAATCTCTAATTTCAGTTTCTAAAGCCATTGCTTTGTCTTGAATATCTTTACCTTTTGCAAGAATCTCAGTAACAAAAGTTTTGTCTACTAAATCTCCCGTGTTGATTTTTACATTCATAAAGGCGCCTAAAACTGCTGTTCGGGCACACAAAGCGCCAACACCTGCATCTGTAACCGAATTCGGATTGCCAACTTCAGCCATTGCTTTCATCACTTCCATTGAGTTATATGCTGTTTCCATTACTTTAAACGGAATTTGAATGGCGTATTTGGTAGCATCCTGAATAGCTTGTTTTCTTGTCGATCTTTCTTCGTCTGTTGCTTTTGGCAAACCAAAGGCATCCATAATTTTATTGAAAGCGCTAGTGTCTTCATCAACTAAACGAAGCAGTTCATCTTTATACGCTTGACCTTTTACAGCCCACTCAGAAAATTCTTCCCATCTGTCATCCCATCCACGTTTATGTGAAGATAAATTTGCAACCATTGTACCTAAAGAGACTCCCATAACACCACAATAAGCAGCAATCGACCCTCCACCAGGGGCCGGAGATTCAGATGCTGTTTCGTTTGCGAAAGCACCTAAATCCATATCAATCAACTTATTTGAAGCCTTATCTTCCAACAAATATTCGATGATTCTATTTTTCGGGTTGAAAGGTTTTAGATCGTCAAGTCCAAGTGATTTTACGGCAATTTTAATTTTTTCTTCATCAGAAATACCGAGTGATCGTTCCTGTTTTTTAAGGAAATAATCCCCTGCATCTAGCATCGCTTGTAGAGGAACTAAACCAATAAGTTCTGAACCCGTAACTCGTAGGCCTCTCTCGATTGCCGATTTACAGGTTTCATCAAAAGCTACATGCATCGATGTAATCGAAATATTAGTAAGGTTGTAGGATATTTGAGCAATTCCATATTCATCTATATACCAGCCAATGCCTTTAACTGCTTTTAATTTTCCAGGAATTTTCACAGGTTCTCCATTTTCGTCTTTGACGATTTTACCAGTTACCGTTCCTCCCTCCCGTTTTACTCTACCCGCTTCTCTAATATCAAAAGCGATAGAGTTTGCTCTTCGTGTTGATGTTGTGTTAAGATTAACATTATACGCCACCAAAAAATCTCTTGCGCTAATTGCAGTGCATCCACTCGCTTTAACAGAAGTATTAAATTCGGCAGGACCAAAATCTGGTTTCCAATCGGTATTAGTTAATTTTTGTGACAAACCTTCGTATTCTCCCGAGCGACAATTAGCCAAGTTTTTTCGTTTATCTTCTTTTGCTGCATTTTCGTAAAAATATCCTGGTATTCCGAGTTCTTTACCAACACGTTCGCCTAATTTATGGGCGTATTTTGCTGTTTCTTCCATCGAGATATTCGCTATCGGGATTAACGGACAAACGTCTGTTGCTCCAAAACGCGGATGTTCGCCTGAATGCTTGCTCATATCGATAACTTCCTTTGCTTTTTTTATCACCAAAAAAGCGGCTTTAATAGCTTGCTCGGGCTCACCTACAAAAGTAATTACGGTTCTGTTAGTGGTTTTTCCAGGGTCAACATCAAGTAGTTTAACTCCTTCAACTGTTTCGATAACATCAGTTACCTGTTTAATTTTCGCTTCATCTCTTCCTTCGCTGATGTTCGGAACGCACTCTATTAATTGCTTCATCTCTTCTTAAAGTTTTAATGCCGCAAAGCTAATCTTTCAAAATGGTTTGGCACAACCTTTGGCTGTGATGTGTTAAAATCATAAAACTATTTACCATGGTGTCAAAACTCGAACAACAATACCAAACTCTAAAACAACCAGCAAAAGAGTTAATGAAGCTAGGAAACCTTAAAGCCTATATTGAAAAATTGATAGAAGCTGAACAGATGAAGCAGCATCTACTTATGGGTTAGCTGGTTTAGTTTCTACGAAAGTTTGTGAAAAATTATTGAGACTTATGGAATCACGAAACATTCTGCATCTCAATATTAAAACTAGAACTTATGGGACAATATCTAAACATCAATATTCCTGACCCTTGCCACGAAGATTGGAATAAAATGACACCAAACCAACAAGGAGCTTTTTGTGGCTCTTGTCAAAAAACGGTTGTTGATTTTTCTAAAATGGGCGATCAGCAAATCAAAGATTATTTCTTACAGAAATCTGAGCAAAAAACGTGTGGTCGTTTTAACTCTAAACAACTTAATCAACCAATTTTATTATCTGTTCCACCATTAAGTTCTTGGGGAATACAACTCACTCCGCTTCGAAAATTTGCTGCAGCTTTATTTCTAGTTTTTGGAACAGGACTGTTTAGTTGTACCACTTCTTCCGGTCAAACCGTTGGTGAAATTAGCGTTAACCAAACCGATGAAAATACACAAATTGAGTGGAACGAATCAGTAGTTGGTAAAATGGCTCCTATTATAATTGGTGATACCATCGCAGATGAACAACCGGATACAACTAAAATTATTCAAAAGGCTGGAGAAGTAGAATTATGGTTTGAAGGTGATGTAGATTTCTCAGTATTTGAAATTACTGATACTACTGTTGAAATAAATCAGTTTAGTGTGACGACACAAGGAATGGTTCTTACAGGTAAACCAGAAATAGTTATTAAAACCATAAAGGGAGATATAAAAATTGAAAATTCTGTCCCAGAAATTTGCGGTTCAGAACTCCTCAATTTAGACTCAGTTTATTTGGCCAATTTATCCATATTAGGCGGGTTTTCCCACAGCATTAACGAACAAGTGGAAGAAGTTGAGCAATTTGATGTTGATGAAAATCCTAAAAAGATAAATTCAAATAGCCAAAACGGTCAATTAACAAAGCCTAATTTAGACTTATCAGTAAAAGTTTTTCCAAACCCTGCAAAGCAATTTTTTAATTTAGAATTTACGATTCCTAAATCAGGAAGATCTAAAATTCGTGTAGTTGCAATGGACGGAAAACAAGTCGTAAATTCAATCAACAAACGACACGAAGAAGGAAAATACATTGAACAAATTGATGTATCTAATTTACCAAATGGAGTATATTTCTATACTATTTCTACAAAAGAATATTCACATTCGGGTAAAATAATTATTTCGAAATAAGGTAACATTTTGTGGTATATTTTATAAAATGGTAGTTCATAACCCATTTTATCAACCTATTCAGGCTCCCAATTAAGGATTATCTACTTATCAATTTACTATATTTGTTGGCAAATACACCTGCTAGGTAGTGAATGGATAAAGTGAAGAAAGTTGTTGGTTATGTCCATAAAGGATACAATGAAAAAAGAAATTCTTTTGGGTTAGAGACTGATGATTTTCGTTTTGACCGCCAACAGGTGGATGTATTCAAATTCCTTGATTATCTATATTTCAAAACAAGCAACCGAACAAGTAGCACCTTACATAATTTCCACCTGAATTTCGGGAAGTGTGACCTTTTTCATTTCTTTAACGGAGTTAGCTTGGGTAGCAAACCTTGGGTTACCACTTTCGAAACATCCCTTCCTCGTGTAGGAGCTAATTCAAGCTATATGAGGTTAGGTGTTGATCGGCTAAACGACTCATCATGCAAACAGTTAATTGCCTTATCTCAAAACGCTTATGAAATTCAATCCAATTATTTAGAAGGAAATTTTCCTCATTTAAAACAGAAAATACTTGGGAAAACAACTGTTTTACACCCTCCGCAAGATTTAATAATTAATTCTTATTCCGAAAAAAAATTAGAGACAGCACTAACATTCACTCTTATTGGTGCAGATTTTTTTAGAAAAGGGGGAATGGAAACTCTTGAAGTATTCGATTATTTACTATCAAAAAAATATAATATCAAATTAAACATAGTTTCTTCAATGCAATATGGCGACTATGCAACTAAAACGAACAAACAAGATCAGGAAAAAGCACTCAAATTGATTGCAAAACATTCTCAAAACATAAACCACTACAACTCTTTACCGAATACCGAGGTAATTAAACTTTTGGTTAATTCTCATGTTGGATTATTGCCAACTTATGCCGATACTTACGGTTATTCCGTGTTAGAATCTCAAGCTTGCGGATGTCCTGTTATTTCTACCAACATAAGAGCATTACCAGAGATAAATAATAACGAGATTGGATATCAAATAAATGTGCCGAAAACTGAAAATGGTGGCGGAAATATTTTTTCCGTGCAGGATAGAGCTTCTTTTTCTTCAACGCTGAGAGAACATTTACAAGAAATTATTACAGGTATCGTAAACAATCCTGACAAAATAAGAGAGAAAGGTATTCGTAGCTTGAAGTATATCAAAGAAAATCACAGTCCTCTAAAGCATGCTGAAATACGAAATGAAATATACCTAAATGCTTTGGTTTAGTTTTACTTCTTCAAACTCAACAACACCACATTTTCTACATGATGTGTATGCGGAAACATATCAACAGGTTGAACTTTGCTAACGGTATATTTTTCAGCTAAAATTTCTAAATCTCTTGCTTGGGTAGCCGGATTGCAACTTACATAAACAACTTTTTTTGCACCTATTTCCAAAATTTTTCGAGTGACAGATTCGTGCATTCCTGCTCTTGGCGGGTCTGTAATTACAACATCTGGTTTTCCATTTTTTGTGATAAAATCATCATTCAAAATATCTTTCATATCACCCGCGAAGAAAGAAGTATTACCAATATTGTTTAGTTTAGAATTTTCTTTTGCGTCTTCAATTGCTTCAGGAATGTACTCAACACCGACCACATGTTTAGCCGATTTTGCAATAAAATTAGCTATTGTTCCCGTTCCTGTATATAAATCGTAAACCAAATCGGTGTTTTTTATGTCCGCAAAATCACGTGTAATTTTATACAATTCGTAGGCTTGTTCGGAGTTAGTTTGATAAAACGATTTCGGTCCTATTTTAAACTTTAACCCTTCCATTTCTTCGAAAATATGATCACGACCAGCAAAACATTCAATGTCTAAATCAGAAATTGTATCGTTTCTTTTGCTGTTCACAACGTACATTATGGAAGTTAATTCAGTAAACTTTTCTTTTACAGCATTGAGAATTAAATCAATAAGCTGTGGCTCATCTTTTGCCACAGAAAGAATCATCATATTTTCACCTGTAGATGAAGTTCTAATAATCAAATTTCTTAAATACCCTGTTTGTTCTCTTAAATCGAAAAACTCGATTTTATTTTCAAGTGCAAAATCTTTGATAAACATGCGTAAATCATTGGAAAGAGAACCTTGAAGGTAACAATGGTCAACCGCGAGCACGGCATCGAACCTTCCTGGAACATGAAACCCAAGCGCATTACGTTGAAAAACAGAATCTTGCCCAATTTCATCCTCCGTTAACCAGCGCTTAGCGGTAAAGGTGAACTCTAGTTTGTTTCTGTAATACTGCGTTGTTTTAGATGCAAGAATTGGCAACGTTTCGGGTAGTTCTAAATGACCAATTCGACTAAGGTTGTCCGTTACTTGTTTTTGTTTGTAAAATAATTGGTGCTTATACTCCATTGATTGCCATTTGCATCCTCCGCAAGTGCCAAAATGAGAGCAAATTGGTTCCGTTCTTTTATCTGAAAGAGTATGAAATTTAACCGCCTTCCCTTCGAAAAAACGTTTCTTTTTTCTAAAAACCTGCACATCGACAATATCACCAGGAACGGCATTATTTACAAAAACAACTCGACCCTCTGGTTTAGCGATAGCCTTTCCTTCAGCACCTGCATCGATAATCTCCAATTCTTCAAAAAATGGTAATGGTTTTCTTTTTCTTGCACACATAATACAAAGGTACTATTCGTTTTAGTTTCATTTTAATGAAAATACTAAAGAAATCATTAAATTTGCATTGGATGATTTCTCTCCATTGTAATGAGGAAAGGATGGTTTCTCTCCGCAACGAGTACAACTATTGTATAACTCATTAAAAATTAAAATCATGGAAACTATGACAAGTATATTGACTTCGCAACAAGCGATGGATTTAGAAAACAAATACGGAGCCCACAACTATCATCCACTGCCTGTGGTATTGGATAGAGGCGAAGGCGTTTTTGTTTGGGATTTAGAAGGAAACAAATATTTTGATTTTCTTTCATCGTACTCAGCCGTAAACCAAGGACACTGTCATCCGAAAATTGTGAGCGCATTGACCGAACAAGCTCAGATATTGACATTAACCTCAAGAGCTTTTTACAATAGCGTATTGGGCGAATTTGAGAAGTATGCCACAGAATATTTTGGATTCGACAAGATATTACCAATGAATACTGGTGCCGAAGCTGTTGAAACTGCCATTAAATTGGTTCGTAAATGGGGATACGAAAAGAAAGGAATTGCAGAAAACCAAGCTAAAATTATCTTCTGCGAAAACAATTTTCATGGAAGAACCGTAACCATCGTATCTGTATCAAACGACCCAGATGCAAGAAATAATTTCGGACCATTTACTCCTGGCCTTGTTTCTATTCCTTACAATGATATTGAGGCGTTAGAAAAAGAATTAGAAGATAAAAACGTATGTGCTTTTATCGTAGAGCCTATACAGGGTGAAGCAGGTGTTTTTGTTCCAGATGCTGGCTATTTACCAAAAGCACTCGAGCTATGTAAAGCCAAAAATGTATTGTTTGTTGCCGATGAGGTTCAAACTGGAATTGCAAGAACAGGAAAACTATTAGCCTGCGACCACGAAAACGTAAAACCAGATGTATTGATTCTTGGCAAAGCGATTTCAGGAGGTGTTTTTCCAGTTTCAGCAGTATTCGCGAACAACGAAATTATGGAAGTTATTAAACCCGGTGAACATGGCTCAACATTTGGAGGGAACCCTCTCGCTTGTAAAGTAGCAATGGCTGCTTTAGACGTTGTAAAAGATGAAGATTTAGCAAATAAGGCAGAGCAATTGGGAGCGCACTTACGTGCTCAGTTAGAAGGTTTAGATAGTCCACTCATTAAATTAGTAAGAGGAAAAGGGTTGCTAAATGCTATTGTAATTGACGATGCTCCCGATAGTAAAACAGCTTGGAATATCTGTGTAAGGCTTAAAGAAAATGGATTATTGGCAAAACCAACACATGGAAATATCATTCGTTTTGCACCACCTCTAGTGATAACACAATCTCAAATTGACGAGTGCGTTACTATCATCGGAAACGTGTTGGCGGAGTTTTAAATTATGCTTCGCACATTACCTTACCTTTGTGGTTAAACTATGACATTAATTAAATTTATAAAAAAATCAGCCCTCAAAATATTGGGGGTTGTTTTTTTATTAATGATGTTTTCTAATACCATTTTTGCACAAAAAGATACAATACAATTCGTGAAAATTGAACAGGGAATCTCCGATTCGTTGTTGAACAGTCATTCACCGATGAAAGCGTCAATTATGTCTACTATTATTCCAGGCTTAGGCCAAGTTTATAATTCTAAAAAAAGAGTTGGAGAACAACCCGCAAAGCCGAACTTTCTGAAAGTACCATTAATTTATGCCGGTTTAGGCGCAGGAGTTTATTTTCTAAGTAAAAACAGAATTGAATATAACCGTCTTAAGGCCGATTATTTAACTGAATTGGAATTAGATTCTGATTTTTCTGATGCACAAGCTATCGCAGAAATTGAAACAACAAGACGATACGCTGAAGTTTCGGTAATTATTATCATCGCGGTGTATGGTTTAAATATTGTTGATGCAAGTGTGGGTGCTCATCTTTATCATTTTGATGTGAGTGATGACTTGGCATTAAATTTTAGCCCCGTCATATTTCCTTCCATAGCTACGAATACTACCTATGTAGGGGGAACTTTACAATTAAATTTTTAGGACTCTATTGTTAAGAGTTTGTTATTTAAGGCGTGTTGACAACTATCTATAACTGTGAATTTTAACATACAGAAATATTTTAATCCTTATCTAGATTATAGAGGCTTAGGGCTATTTCGGCTTTTTTTAGGGAGCCTACTTATAATTGATTTATTGGTTAACAAATGGCCAAACCTAGAAGCATTTTACACAGATTCTGGATTATTAAATCGTGAAACCCTTGCTTCGATTATCGAGGCAGATGGACTCAGAAGCATTTATAATTTTGGCTTATTGTCTTTTTTCGATTCGATTAACGGAGTCCAGTTTTTCTTTTCCCTTTCACTGTTATGTTATATCTGCTTGACCATTGGCTTCCGGTCAAGGGTGTTTTCTGTTCTAGCGTTCATTGCGCTTTGGAGTATCCATCAACGAAACTCGTTTGTGCTTTCAGGACCCGATGAGTTAATGATCAACTTTCTGTTTATCGGAATGTTTTTACCCTTAGATCAAAGGTTTACTTTTTTTAGATCTGGTATCAAACTAAAGGCAAATCAACATAAAGGGATAGCCAGTTTCTATTTTTTATTCTTCATAGGCCTCGAGTACTTTTTTCAGGCGTTTCTTAAAACAGGCCATCTCTGGGAAAATGGAGACGCAATTTCTTATGCGTTAATGGAAACTATTTGGACCAAACCTTGGTCTAGTTTTCTACTAGAACAAGAGGCAGTTTGCACCTTTCTTACTAAATCAACATTATGGATTGAGTATTCAATACCCCTCCTCATCTTTTTTCCTTGGATAAACAAGTGGACTAGGGTTTTAGCTGTGATACTACTAATAGGCCTGCACGGAACGATTTTCATATTTCTCGATCTGGGTCTATTTCCGTTTATTGTGCCAACTTTTGCGGTATTACTACTGCCTTCAAATGTTTTTGATTATTTCGAGAATAAATTAAAGCAGTATAAACTAAAAATTAAAGCAATTGAAATGGTACCGATTACTGATAAATACAAAGGGAAATTTAAGTCTATTGCTGGAGTTTTCTTGATTTTTATCTTGTTCATAGTTACATGGAAAAGTTCATTATCATCTGAGCGATTGAAAGAAAAATTACCGAATCCGGAATTCATGAAATCGTTAAATAACACCTCTATGTTCTCCCAGTATTGGGGGTTTTACGCACCCAACCCTAGTATAACTCATGGTTGGTTCAAGGTAGTAGGTGTTAAACCTGATGGGACTATGGTTGACCTGAGAACAATGAAGCTTCTTTCAATGGACGACTCTGAGATAGATGCATATCGAAATTATTCATGGAACGTATTTTACTACAAAACGATGGTCTATAATTACGTTTCTTCAAGGCCACTTTTAGATCGTTGGTCTGAGTTTGAGTATCAAGCAGCGAGAGAAACTGGGCATCGAATAGTACAAGTACAAATTATCTCCTTTAAGCAAAGGATCTTGTCAAAAAATAAGCAGAGTCAAATTCGAAATTTCATTTTCAGCTACGCCCCGAAAGAGCGGTAACCTATATTTCTATTTTAAAGCATGGCTAAAAAACAACAGCACAATCTTGTTAATGCAGGCTCGGGAGCTCATCTTTGTCGTTTCGATGTAAATGATGATTTTGAACACAATTTTCAACCCTTCATATTTCCCTCTGTGGTTACGAATACTACCTTTGTAGGAGTAACTTTACAACCGATATTTCAGAACTGTATTGTTAAAATTTGTTAAATGAAAATTGCACTTTTAGGCTACGGAAAAATGGGAAAAGCAATTGAAGAAATTGCCCTGAAACGCGGTCATTACTTGACCTTAAGGACAAACGAATCTGTTTCCGAGAATGACATTTTAGATGCAGATGTGGCTATAGATTTCAGTACCCCCACAACTGTAGTAGATAATATTAAAAAGTGTTTTGCCGTTAATGTGCCAGTTGTTGTTGGAACAACGGGTTGGTACAATCAGTTTAATGAGGTTTGCCGATTGTGCGAGTTAGGTAATCACTCGTTGTTTCACGCAACCAATTTTAGCGTGGGAGTAAACATCTTTTTCGAAGTCAACAAAACGTTGGCAAAATTGATGAATCCACAAACAGATTATGAAATTGAAATGACGGAAATTCATCATACACAAAAATTAGACTCGCCAAGCGGAACAGCCATCACGTTGGCAAACGAAATTACTAAAACTATTGAGCGAAAATCTTCTTGGACAGAAGATGAAACACAACAAAATTCCATTTTTATTCGATCAGAACGAGAAGGAAACGTTCCTGGAACGCATATTGTTAGTTACGAAAATGACATTGATAAAATTGAAATAAAACACGAAGCAAAAGGGCGAATTGGTTTTGCAACAGGTGCTGTTTTAGCAGCCGAGTGGCTACATGGTAAAAAGGGGGTTTTCACCATGAAAGACTTATTAAATTTATAACAAAAAAAAACATGACAGAATATCTTATTATTTTATTAGTAAACTACATTGGGCTATCAATAGCCTTATTTAAGTTTTTCCCAGCGGCAGATATGCCAGTCTCTCATGCTTTTGTGCCAGGATTAAACATCATTACTTGGCTTAAAGTAATTAAACGTCCTTGGTGGTGGATATTCTTATTGATTTTCCCAGGTGTCAACTTTTTGTTGGGTATTGTTATGTGTGTTGAGTTGGCTAAAGCTTTCGGTTATTTGGAATCTAAAGATCAAATATTGTCCGGTATTCTTGGTTTTATCTACTTGCCTAAATTATCTAGAGACGAAAAATTAATTTATATTGGCCCTGAAGATTGGACTAAAAAGAAAAAATCAAAAACCAGAGAATGGAGCGAAGCAATAATTTTTGCCATAATTGCAGCAAGTATAATTAGAACCTATTTTTTAGAGGCATATACTATTCCGACACCATCAATGGAACGCTCACTATTGGTTGGCGATTACCTTTTTGTTAGTAAATTTCATTACGGACCAAAAGCCCCTCAAACACCACTTTCTTTTCCATTTGCGCATCATACAATGCCCGGAACTACCAGCATGAAATCGTATTTAGAGTGGATTAAATTACCATTTTTCCGCCTTCCTGGATTTACTGACGTACAAAGAAATGATGTAGTTGTTTTTAACTACCCTGATGGAGATACGGTAGTTGTCGCGCGACAAAACGAAGGTTATCAAGCTATTTTGAGGGGGGAAGCTTACAATTACAAATTGAATGACTACGTAAACAAAAAGGAAGCTAAATCTGAAAGTCATTATTTGACTCTTGCGAGAAAGACATTGTTAAAAAAGGAGGCGATTTCCGTTCGACCAGTTGATAAAAGAGAAAATTACATAAAACGTTGTGTCGGGATTGCTGGTGATAAACTAGAGGTGAAAAATGGTGTCCTATTTATTGATGATCAACAAGCTGAGATTCCAAAAGAGTATCAACTAAACTATCGTGTTAAGAACATGCCTTATTTAGATGCAAACGCATTAAAAGAAAAGTATCAAATCAATCTGGCGGCATCAAAGCAAGCGGCACAACAGAACCATAGTTTTGTGTTTCCGCTAACCGATGATAATCTTAAAAAATTCAAAGAAGACAGCCCGAATATTGAAGTTGTTCCGAATTTTTCAGCGAAAAACGAAATGAAGTCTAACATGAAAAACTATCTGAGCGAAAGGCCTGACATTATTAAAAAGATGGAAAGTCGTGGGGAGTACAATCCTACACTTTCAATTTTCCCGAACGTTCCTTCTTACAATTGGACCGAAGATAACTTCGGCCCAATCGTAATCCCTGCAGAGGGAGCAACTGTAAAGCTAACGCTAGAGAATTTGCCCATTTATAAGAGAATTATCTTTTTGTATGAAGGAAACGATTTAGAGGTTAAAGAGGGTAAAATCTATATTAATGGAGTAGAATCAAGCTCATACACCTTTAAAATGAACTACTACTGGTTGATGGGAGACAACCGTCATAATTCTGCCGATTCGCGGTTCTGGGGATTCGTTCCTGCCGATCATGTTGTTGGAAAAGCAGTTTTTATTTGGATGTCGCTCGATCCAGAATTAAGCTGGGCCAATGGCAAACTTCGTTGGAGCAGACTTTTCAGCTTTATTGATTAAGAGGTTGAGTTGTGCTGACAGCTGGCACACAGAATCTAATGCCAGTGGCGAATCATTTGGAAGTATTCCGCAAAATCCGCCTTCAAGCATATCTAACGATGCACTAGATTTTTTTTTGATGCCGTTACCGAAGATGAGTTTACTGTAGTTAGCAATTTTTAAATTCGATTCGGCAATACTGAGCAGAAGATTTCGTTACGAAATCAAATATCCGTTTATGCGCCTTACATTTTCCTTTTTTTTAATAAGTATCTTTTTAATCTCAAGCGATTTACTTGCTCAAGAAAATTTTGAAGCCAATACCCGCAATGGGCATCATTTTGGGCACCCACAGCAATTTATTACTAACGATTTCGAAACCTTAATTGGTTCTCAATTCACAAAAAAACTACCCAATAAATTTAAGCTAAAGTTCAATTACCAAACGCGATTTAATCAAAATGCGACACGCCTTAAAGCGGCCTTGGGTGAAGTGAGTTTAAAATACAAATTCAACAACGTTATTGCGGTTCAATCAGGGGTTTGAGGGGGTATGGTTTCCGTATTAGATTTTCACGGTTGGAATACCACTCCTGGTCCACAAGCACGAGTAACGTTGGCCACATACCTTAACTGGAAACCGAAGGGACAACCTTTTTCGATGCAATCTAGATTTCGTGTCGAACAATACTGGAGTTCGTGGCAAGACAGTCAAACTTTACGGTTCTTGCGGCTAAGAACTAAAGGGAAAGTAAGCTTGTTTAAGTTTGTTGATGTTTATGGTTCTTTTGAACCATTTATTTCCTTAGGCTTAAGGAAACAAGTATCGCTAGTTAGATTTGAAGGAGGACTTAACTGGAAGTTAAAAAAGGGAGCTCAGTTAAATTCATTTTACCGCTTGGAGGTAAACAACAACTATTTTCGAAATAAAATTCATACCATAGGAATTGTTTGGGAGATAAAATATTAGAGTATTTAACTCTATTTTATACTTTTAGTGAAATTTTGAAGTATGATCAACCATAATTTTTCTATCGATGAAGATATAACTCAGGCAACAACCCTGCCGGGAGCATTATACTCTTCCCCTTCTTTTTTCGAAAAAACAAAAGATGCAATTTTCACCAAATGCTGGCATTTTGTAACCGATACAGATGAAGTTAGAGTAGATGGGACTATCTTCCCTTTTGTGATGAGTCAAGGTTTTTTAAACGAGCCATTGATGATTACCAGAACAGACGAAGGACTAAAATGTATTTCTAATGTGTGTACTCACCGCGGTAATATTTTGGTAGCAACGAAGCAGCAAAACTGCAAAGGAATTACGTGTTGCTATCATGGAAAACGGTTCGATTTAGATGGTTGTTTTAAGAGTATGCCCGGTTTCGAAGAAGCAAAAAATTTTCCAACCGAGGCCGATAATTTACCTCAAATTTCATTAAAAGAATTCGGAAAATTATTGTTCACATCAATAAAACCTGCCTTCTCTTTTGAAAAATCATTTGGTAGAATACTAAACCGATTAGATTTTTTACCGCATCAAAACCTTAAACATTACCCAGAGCTATCGAGAGATTATTTAGTAAAAGCTAATTGGATGTTATATTGCGAAAATTACCTCGAAGGATTCCATATTCCATTTGTGCATCCTGGGTTAAATGCTACCATAGATTTTGGTAATTACGAATACGAAATAGACAAGTACTTTAACCTGCAAATTGGGATTGTAAAAGATGGAGAAGAAACATTTGAAATTCCAGAAAAGCATCAAGATTTCGGAAAAAAAGTGGGGGCATATTACTATTGGATTTTTCCGAATATTATGCTTAATTTTTACCCTTGGGGCTTATCAATTAACATTGTAAACCCACTTGAAAAAGAGTTGACTAAAGTTAAATTCCTGACATACGTGTGGGACGAATCTAAATTCGATAAAGGAGCTGGATCGGGACTAGACAAAGTTGAACGAGAAGATGAAGAAATTGTTGAGCGAGTACAACTAGGTGTGAAATCTAGGCTCTATAAAAAAGGTAGGTACAGCCCAACAATGGAAAAAGGAACTCACCATTTTCACAGATTGATAGCCGATTTTTTAACGGAATAGCTCTTCAATCTCTAACTCTTTTTAGTTTGTATTTATCAAAAAAATCGTTACTTTCGAACCTCAAACCGCTTTTTCTTTAAGTCAGCGTAGGGTGTAGTACCTCCCTATTTCTAGAAACAAATGGTAGTTCATTAAAAATTTAAGTGTTATGAAACGAGTGTTAGTATTAGGGACTGGGTATGTAGTGAAACCATTAGTCGATTATTTTATTGATAAATGTAAATATGAAGTATTAGTTGCGAGTAGGGATAATAACCATTCGGGACTTATCATTGCTGGAAGAGCACTGGGTAAAAGAGTATTGTGGAATGCAACACCACCTTACAATGAATTAAATGAGATGGTGAAAAATGTTGATTTGGTGGTGAGTATGATACCCCCGCATATGCATGTTATTGTTGCTAAAGCTTGTTTGAAACACGGAATTAATATGGTCACAACTTCTTATATTAGTTCTGAAATGAAGGCCTTGGATGAAGATGCAAAAAAGGCAGGTATTATTATTTTAAACGAGATTGGTGAAGATCCTGGTATTGCTCATATGGGAGCTATGA
>JAESTK010000206.1 GCA_016763645.1 Flavobacteriales bacterium | reverse complement strand
TTCGTTATCTACACCTCACCCAAAACTTTTAACAAAGTTTTGACCTCTCCTCAAGGAGAGGTTGAAGCGGAAACCCACGAGGCAGAGCCTCGGAGAATTCTTTCTGATTAAGGACAATATTTAATTTCAAAAGTAGTTATCGTTTCAGCAAACTAAAATAGTACATTTGCTGCCGCTATGAAAAAGCTAGTTTTTATATCAATTATCGTCCTCGGAGTTTTAACCTCGGGGTTTACTCAAGAGGCCGTTCCTGCCTCTAACTCTCCCGTGAAAAGAGAAGCAAGAGAAGATATGTTGTTAATGAACTTTAATTGGACTTCGTTATTGAATACAGGGGATACTGTTACCGTTAAGCCATACTCTTGGGGATACGATTTAAAATTAATGTATGATGTGCCTATTCAAAATTCAAATTTCTCTTTCGCTTTGGGTGGAGGCCTCGGTATTGCGAATTATTATACAAATTCCGAAATTAAACACTATAATTTAGAAACAGATTCTTCTCAATCTTTTTTCATCCCGATCGCTAATTCTAGAAATGTAAAAGGGAATAAATTAACTATAACTTATGCAGACATTCCTTTTGAGCTGCGCTATCGTTCTGACCCAGATAAACATGGCTACAGCTGGAAAATTGCGGTAGGTTTTAAAGTAGGGTATCATCTACAGACAAAAACTAAAATCAAGGAAACCGTTATGGTACAAGATGGATACACCATTACTGGTGAAAATTCTCCAGAAGACGACCAAGATGTTGATCCAGTTAATAAAGAGGTGAAATCCAAATCGTATTATTATCCTAACTATGAAAAATGGAGATATGGTCTTAATGTTAGAGTGGCTTACGGTAGAGTTGGCTTAAACGCATTTTATTCGGCTACCTCAATTTTTGATGAAGACAAAGGAGCTCGAGTTAACCCTATTTCAATAGGAATTACCTTAATGCCCTTTTAATACCATTGCAGGAGGTATTCGGGTAGAAACCCAACAAGCAAACCCATATAAATTTCGACAGGTCGGTGCGCATTTAATCGTAATCGAGCATACGCGACTAAGCCCGTTAACAAAATAGCGGGGAACAAAAACTGACTTACTCCTTCAATATAAATTTCGCTTACTGCGTAAACAATCCCCGACAAACCGCCAATACCTACCATATGTGCACTCGTTTTTTGTTTATAGTTTAATAGAAATAGTAACACCAAAGAAATAGTAGCGCCTAAAAGCGCATTGGTAACAATTTTTGGAAATCCTACTTGTGCCAATGAAAAATAAGCTGTTCCATAAAATATTGCTGACATAATAAAAGGGAGTTTTCGCTCTTCTTGATTTTTCATTTTAATATCCGTTATTCCATCCATTTTCCACAAAACGAGAGCACTTCCAGCCGGCATTAACAGCGTAAAAATGCCAACAATAATGTACGTAACATACTGTGCATCGGGAGGTATTTGATAGACGATATAAATTGGTGAGCTAAAAATAATCCACACACAATACAACGGAATAAATAGCGGATGGAAAACTACGGAGATAAAATTTGCGAGGAACTTACCCATCACAATTCTCTCCTTAATCTCGCCACCGGAATATTTAACTGTTCGCGGTATTTGGCAACTGTTCTTCTAGCAATATTGTAGCTTTTTACTTTAAGGAGCTGTGCCAATTTCTCATCAGTAAGAGGCGATTTTTTGTCTTCCGCATCTGCCGCATCAGAAAGAATTTTCTTTACCTCTCTTGTAGAGACCTCTTCACCGCTGTCGTTGGTTAGCGATTCTGAGAAAAATGATTTCAGTAAAAATGTACCGAACGGAGTTTGCACATATTTACTGTTTGCAACGCGCGAAATAGTAGAAATATCAAGGTCAACAACTTCGGCAATGTCCTTTAAAATCATTGGTTTAAGCTTGGTTTCGTCACCAGATAAAAAGTACTCACTTTGGCGGTCCATTATGGCTTGCATTGTTGTTTGCAATGTATTTTGACGTTGCGATATTGCATCGATAAACCATTTAGCAGAATCTATTTTTTGCTTAATGAACATCAACGCTTCTTTTTCGGCACGCGTGTTTTTGCCTTTGTTTGCCATGTAAGTTTCAATCATCTCGTTGTACTTACCACTGACTTTAAGTTCGGGAGTATTTCGAGAATTCATAGATAGTTCCAGTTCTTCATCGGTTATGGCAATATAAAAATCTGGGACAACATGTTCAACCGTTCGTTGTGTTTCGTTAAGCGAATTACCCGGCTTCGGATTCAGTTTTACTACCTCATCTAAAGCTCTTTTGAGGTCATCACTTTGGATTTCGAGCTTTTCTAAAATTTTATTGTAGTGCTTTTTTGTGAATTCCTCAAAAAAGTTTTCGAGAACAACTTTAGCTGTTTCAATAGCAACTGTGTTTTCCTTTTTATCTAATTGAATCAGCAGGCACTCTTGTAAAGAACGTGCACCTGCACCTGGAGGGTCAAATTCTTGAATAACTTCCAACAATTTTTCTAGCTCCTCTACCGAAGTCATAATGTTTTGAGAAAAAGCTAAATCGTCAACAATGGCATCTAATTCTCTACGGAGGTACCCAGAATCATCAATATTTCCAATTAGGTGTTTCGCAACTTGTTCTTCATGGTCTGTAAGTACACGCAAACCTAGTTGCGCTTCTAAAATTTCGTGAAAACTTTTGCCAGAAGAATAAGGAATATCTCGCTCCTGGTCTTCCATGCTTCGGTTGTTATTTACCGATAGTTTATAAGAAGGTGTTTCGTCATCGCTTAAATATTCTGAATAATCAAACTCTTCTTGAGCTTCGGTTGTCTCTCCAAACTCGTCCGCAAAATCGTCTTCATCTTCCTCAATTTCCTCACGCCCTTCGTCTAACGCAGGGTTGATTTCCATTTCCTCTTTTATTCTTTGCTCAAGCGCAACGGTAGGAAGTTGAAGCATTTTCATCAGCTGAATTTGCTGTGGCGACAACTTTTGTTGCAGTTTTAGATGTAATCCTTGTCTTAACATAATGGCTCCCGTTTAATGTTCACAAGTTAGTGATAATAATCATGCCAAGCTTAAAACTCCGCATTGTTAGGTGTTCTCGGAAAAGGAATCACATCTCTAATATTACCCATTCCAGTGCAGAAAAGAACCAATCTTTCGAAGCCCAAACCAAAACCACTATGCGGAACCGTGCCGAATTTTCGAGTTTCTAAATACCACCACACGGTTTCTTCTTCAATGCCGAATTTTTTAATTCCTTTTACCAAATTTTCGTAACGTTCTTCTCTTTGCGACCCGCCTGCAATTTCACCAACTCCAGGGAAAAGAACATCCATAGCACT
Organism: Flavobacteriales bacterium; assembly: GCA_016763645.1. Lineage (GTDB taxonomy): Bacteria > Bacteroidota > Bacteroidia > Flavobacteriales_G > NORP312 > NORP312. The sequence goes on along the minus strand of JAESTK010000206.1, from coordinate 1,255 downwards.
AACGGTTGGTCCTACTTCCATTCCAGGTTTTGCTTCAGGGAGCTCATCATCTTGACGCATATAAAATGCTTTGATATCGGCAGGATAGTTCGTAAGAATAACAGGTTTTTTAAACTTCTTCTCCACCAAATATCGTTCGTGCTCAGATTGTAAATCGGCTCCCCATCCATCAATAATGTATTCGAACTTTTTCTTTTTGTTGGGTTTCGAATTTCTAAGAATATCGATTGCTTCGGTGTAAGTTAGTCTTACAAATTCATTATCAGTAATAAATTTCAACTTCTCGATTAGTGCCATTTCTGAGCGTTGGTCCTGTGGTTTCGATTTTTCTTCGTCTTGCAAACGAGTTTCTAAAAAAGCCAAATCATCAACACAGTTTTCTAATACATGATTGATGCAATATTTCAAAAAGTCTTCCGCCAAGTCCATGTTGTCGTTCAAATCATTGAAAGCAACCTCAGGCTCAATCATCCAGAATTCGGCAAGATGACGAGTTGTGTTTGAATTCTCTGCTCTAAACGTTGGCCCAAATGTATAAACCTCTGAAAGTGCCAGAGCGCCCAATTCTGCTTCGAGCTGACCAGAAACGGTAAGGTTTGTTTCTTTCCCGAAAAAGTCTTTGGTATAGTCAATATTTCCTTCTTCATTTTTTGGTAAGTTTTCTGGGTCTAAAGTCGATACACGAAACATTTCACCAGCCCCTTCAGCATCAGATCCTGTTACAATAGGAGTATGTAAGCAAACGAACCCCTTGTCATTAAAATATTTGTGAACCGCATATGCCAAAGCATGACGAATACGAAAGACAGCGCTGAACGTATTTGTTCTAAAACGCAAGTGTGCTTGTTCTCTTAATGTTTCGAGTGTATGTCTTTTCGGTTGAAGTATTGTTTTTTGAACCTCATCAGGATTTGCTTCACCAATAATTTCAATGCTCTTGGCTTGAATTTCAACTTTTTGACCGGCACCTTGTGATTCCACTAACTCACCTGTTACAGAAATAGCAGATGCTACTGTAACTTTGCTTAAAAGTGTTTCATCAAAATTTTCGAAATCGACAACAATCTGAATATTATTGATAGTTGAACCATCATTTAGCCCAATAAAGCGATTACTTCTAAATGCTTTTACCCATCCTTTTACTGTGACTTCCGTACCTGTTGCATTGTTCTGCAACAATTCTTTAATTTTTGTTCTTCTCATTTCGAATAATAATTATAGACTGCAAATTTAATTTTTTGTTTCGCAGTAATGA
>JAESTK010000205.1 GCA_016763645.1 Flavobacteriales bacterium | reverse complement strand
GGAAATAATGGCGATTCAAAACCGGATGAAGTTTACATAACCGTGTTAAATCAATTTTTAGAATCTACTCATGTTGCGTTTAAGCATTTGTGTGGACAGTTTGATACCGCCACAGCTTTTGGTACATGGCTAGCAGCAAAAATATTGAAGACACAATCGATACCGTCTGTAGTTAAGATGAATAAAATTGAACGACCGCCAAGTAAAATATTGGTAGTCAATCATCACAACAACGAAAATTATTCGTTACAGATTTTATCTAAATGCTAAATTATCGCTCAACAATAGTTGCTGTCGCGATTATGTTAGTTGCGACTTCTTACGGTTTTTATACATTCAATATTTCGGTTTGGTGGGGGTTAATTCCGTTTGGGTTTTACTTTTTGATGGTCGGTTTAGGTTCTTACAAAATTGGAATGAAATTTTATATCGATTCTATTTGCGATGTACCGAATTCAGAAAACAAAGTCGCAATTACTTTTGATGACGGACCAAACATAGAATTTACGCCTCGAGTACTAAATTTGCTAGACGAACATAATGCTAAAGCAACTTTTTTTTGCATTGGTACAACTATTGAGAAGCACCCAGAAATGTTAAAAGAAATTGACAAGCGAGGGCATACTGTCGGAAATCATTCATACTCACATGATATTAAATTTGATATGAGTTCAGTAAAGGATGTAAAACAAGATTTACAAAAAACTGAAGCTCTAATTGAGACACAAATTGGAAAAAAAACATTGTTGTTTCGTCCACCGTTTGGCGTAACAAATCCGAAAATAGCAAAAGCAGTTAAACAACTTAAATTGCAATCGATCGGTTGGAACATTAGAACGTTAGACACAACCAAAGATTCGGAAGACAAAATATTCGACAGGACAACCAATATAAAAGCAGGAGATATTGTTCTTTTACACGACACGAGTGATAAATCTGTAAAAGTATTGGCAAGGCTCTTGAAATTACTTGGCGAAAAAGGCCTACACTCGGTAACAATTGATGAACTTACAAATATTAAAGGATATGCTTAATAAATTAACATTGATACTCGTGTTGGTTGCTTTGCAACTACTTTCGGTAGCACAGGCAGATGGTTATTCAGTGATGAAAAACGTTGAAGATTTTAAAACAAAAGCTAAACAGGTAGCAGATAAAACGACTACAATTAGCAGCGATTTTGTTCAGAAAAAAATCCTTTCAATAATGGAAGAAGAGATAATCTCGGAAGGAAAGTTTCTGTTCAAAAAAGAGAATTCGATTCGTTGGGAATACCAAACCCCATTTGTTTATCTAATCATCATTAATAATGGCGAAATCTTTATTAAAGATGACGACAAGGAGAATAAGTTTGATATGAAATCGAACAAGACCTTTAAAAGCATTAACGATATGATTGTAAACAGCGTGTCGGGAAACATTATGGATGATGATAATTACGAAGTTAGTTATTATGAATCTGGATCTTATTTTATGGTTCAGCTAATACCGAAAGACGAAAAAATGAAAGAATACATGAGCACCATTCAGGTATATTTTGATAAAACTTCTTACGATGTAGTTCGCGTAAAAATGATGGAAGAATCGGAAGATTACACAAGCATCGAATTCAAGAATAGAGTGGTCAATAGCGAAGTGCCTGACAATAAATTTTCATTTAAGTAAGAAAACAAGTTGAAAGTGAAAAGTAGAAAGTTTAAAGTTGGTTTTTTCACTATACTACTCTTTGTTGCTTCCTGCGCATCTAATCCTTATAAAAATGTAACGGTAGTATTTGGTCCTGTTATGGACGATCGAATTACTTTGGTTTCAGCATTTAAGGACTTGTCTAAAGGAAAGCTTTACAAAGCGAAAGTTGAAGTATTGAAAAATTACCTAAGCGGTTTATTAATGATCAAAGAGGTGAAAGGGAGTAAACGAGTAATTTTTACATCTGAAACAGGGTTAAAGTTTTTTGATTTTGAATTCGCACCAGATACGTTTATAGTTCATTATGTATTGGAGCAACTCGATAATAAACATGTTTTGAACACCCTAAGAGAAGATATTGGTACAGTTGTATTTCATGGGGTCGAAAATGCAGCGATAGTGCAAGTGAAAATAAAAGGAGAAGATGCTCTGGTTCACAGAACTAAAGACAAAGAAGACTGGATGTACTATTACTACCAAGACGAACGATTGAACAAAATCGAAAGAGCTTCAGACAAAAAGAAAAAAGTGATTATTACTTTTGAGAATTACGAAGAAGATATTCCGCAGTTGATTAATATTGTGCACAAGGATTTTAAAATGAACATCGAATTAACTTATATAAAACGATAGCCATGTTGTTAAACGATTTTTTTACAATTAATTCAATAGAAAAAGAAGAAGGTAAAGTGGTCGCTGCGGTTACTATCGATAAAAACCACAAAATATTTGATGGTCATTTTCCTGATTTGCCAGTTGTGCCAGGTGTCTGTTTAACGCAGATGGTAAAAGAGGTATTAGAAGAACTTACAGGCGATAAATTAATGTTAACCAAAGGCTCTAATATCAAATTTATGGCAGTGGTTGATCCTCAAAAAAATGCCGACCTGATTATGAACCTTTCTTATTCGAAGAAAGAAAACGTTTGGGCAACTTCGTGTATTACCAATTTTGGCGAGACGGTTGCCTTTAAGTTTAAAGGCGAGTTTACTCCGAATTAATCTCTCGATTCTTTTTACTTCCTCGGTACATTTCGTACTTGTTGAATTTACATTCGAGAGAGCCGTTAAACATTGTAATTTTTCTTGAAGTCCGTAGTCTAAGATGTTTTAGTGCTTCCATGTTAGAGCTAATCACCCAAAAATCGAATCCTTCGAAATTATTTTTCATCGAATCGCTAATTTCTTTGTAAAACTCGTTCATGTCATCGAGTTGCAATCGTTCTCCGTATGGGGGATTTGTAATCGCAATTCCGTTTTCGAAAGGAACGTGAAGGTTTCGAATATCACAATTCTCGAATTTTATCTTTCCCGCCAAACCAGCTTCGAAACAATTGCCGACTGCGACTCTAAGGTTTTTGTCTGAAATATCCGAACCAAGAAATTGAGAATCAGTCTCCGTTTCTTGACTTTTGGCATCAGCAAGAACTTTATCCCAAGTTTCTTGGTTAAAGTCTTTCCAGTTTTTTAAAGCAAAATATTTTCGGTTGACGTTTGGTGCAATGTTTCGTGCCATCATAGCAGCTTCAATCAAAATAGTTCCTGAGCCACACATCGGGTCAACAAAATCAGTTTTCTTGTCCCAGCCAGATAAGGAAATAAGACCTGCTGCCAGCACTTCATTGAGCGGAGCGAAAACACCTTCTTTTCGATAGCCTCTTTTGTTGAGCGTATCGCCAGAGCTATCTAACGAAACTGTTACTTGGTCGCGGGCAATGTGAATGTTGATTTTTATATCAGGATTGTCGACATCAATTGAAGGACGTTCGCCATATTTTTTTCTAAACTGATCTACAATAGCATCTTTTGACTTTAGGGCAACATATTTAGAGTGATTAAAATGATCGGAATGTACAGAAGCAGTTATGGCAAAAGTGTTATCCATTCCAAAAATAGACGACCAATTGATGTTCGAAATTCCTCGGTAGAGTTGTTCTTCGTCTCGTGCTCTAAATCTATTGATTGGCTTTAGTATGCTAATTGCAGTTCGGAGGCATAAGTTGGCTTTGTATAAAAATGCCAAATCGCCTTCGCAACTTACAGCGCGTAATAGCGGCTGAGGATTTAATCCACCAATTTCTTTAAGCTCTTTGCATAGAACTTCTTCGAGACCATGAAGTGTTTTAATAATGTACTTTGCCATCTAAAATAGGAGTGGGGCTAAACAAAAAATCCTGCTAAAAGCAGGATTTCAATATTATTTAGTTCTTAAAACTCTTTTCTCTTTAATTCTTGCAGCCTTACCTGTCAATCCTCTTAAGTAGAATATTCTAGCTCTACGAACAATACCTTTTTTGTTTATTTCTAATTTTTCGATGTGCGGAGAAGCAACAGGGAAAATTCTTTCAGTTCCAATTCCACCAGAAATTTTTCTAACCGTAAAAGTTTCTTGAATTCCCTCACCTTTTCGTTGAAGTACAACGCCTTGGAATTGCTGAATTCTTTCTTTTCCTCCTTCTTTAATGCTGTAATGTACAGTAACTGTATCTCCAGCAGCAAAATCAGGTAGTTTTACGTTTGCTACCCACTCGTTTTGTAATTCTTTGATAATCTCGTTCATGGCACTCTATGTTCTAATCTACTCCAAAATTGGGCTGCGAAGATATAAATTTAATTTCGATTTATTACATCTGAAATCTTCCTTTTTTCTGTCGATTAATAAATGCCTCAAAACTTAGGTGAAATTCAAGAATAACGACCGAGAATGAGCAGCGTAAGAGGTTTATATAGTAAGGGTTGTTATCTTATTTTGGCCCACTTTCCCGTTATTAAAATTAACCGTGGAAAGTAGAGGGTTGAATAGGCCAACTTCTGTCAAACATTCTCTAATTCTTACGTAAGTTCTTTTGATGTCATGGTCAAGTCCCATAGAAAAACGGATCAAACCATCGTTTAAGCCCATATCTTTTTGTTCTTCTATGGGGATTTCACTCGATGTGCCTGTTCCTGGGGCGTTGAAAAGAGTCTTGTAAAACCCTAAGCTAACAGCTAGAAACCCGACTCCTTTTCTTTGCATGGCCTCCATTAGCTGATTAGCCGTTTCAAGATTTCCTGCATCTATAGTCAACATACCTCCGAATCCAAAATCAGAATTGTATAACGACTTTATAATTTCGTGATTTTTATGGCTTTTTAGCCCTGGATAAACAACGCGTATGCCATCGTTCTCTAGTTGTTCTGAAACGTATTGTGCATTTTTACTGTGCTTGTGCATTCTTACATGAAGAGTTCTCATGTTTTTGAGAATACTCGCAGATCTATAACTGTCCATAACTGGGCCTAATAACATTGCCGCTCCATCCATAACGCTCTTTAAATTATTGATAAACTCTGAATCTGCACAAATAACACCACCAACGGTATCGTTAGTTCCGTTAATAAACTTGGTGAGGCTGTGGATGGTAATATCTGCCCCCAATTTGTTTACAGACATGATTAATGGAGTAAATGTGTTGTCTACAACTAATTTAAGATTATGCTTTTTCGCAAGCTCAGCTAGCTTTGGTATGTTGGCTATTTCCAATAAGGGATTACTAACCGATTCGCAATAGATCACTTTAGTATTTTTTGTGATAGCTGCTTCTACAACTTCTAATGAAGTTATATCTACAAAAGTTGTGTTTATCGCGAATCTTGGTAAGAAGTTTTTCATGAATGCCCATGTTCCTCCATAGATGGTTCTGCTAGATACAATATGGTCTTGGGCTCCGCATAGTTGTAATAGTACAGATGTAATTGCCCCCATTCCTGAACCGGTAACGTGGGCGGATTCTGTTCCTTCCATTGCGGCTAATGTATTTGATAAATGAAGATTACTTGGGCTTGTATGTCTTGAGTAAAGATAACATCCTTCAGAATTTCCATCAAAAGTATCGCCCATAGTTTTGGCAGCAAGAAACGTGTACGTAGCCGAATCTGAAATTGATGGATTTACTCCTCCGAACTCTCCAAAAGTGTGTTCGTCTTGTATGTTGTTTGCTGGGTTCATTGTGTCAAAATTTTAATGTTCATGCAAATCAATGTCTGTTTGGTATAAATTACAATAGTTATCATCAAACTAAGTAAAAAAATCTATTAATATGTAT
>JAESTK010000016.1 GCA_016763645.1 Flavobacteriales bacterium | reverse complement strand
CGAGCCATTTTTCGATTACAATGGCTTGTGTTATGATATGTTTCAAAACAATATTGTTATTTACGAATTAAATATTACAGGAAACGAATTAGATGTTACGTTTTCGAACACCACCATAACCCCAATGGTGGCATTACTAAAAGGAGATGTTACAACGGATAGTTTATACATTGTTGAGTGTTCTTCTGGATTAAACCATACGTACTACAACATTAATGCAGGAGAAACTGTTTGGGTGGTAATTAGCGGGTCTTCGCCTTCCGATAATGGTTCTTTTGATGTTTCTTTCCAAAATAATTTTGCTTGTAATGATTGTGTTCAAGAAGATATTTTGGTCGCTTCACCTTCTCCATACTATGGCGGTTATAAGCCAGGAGAAACGGTAAATTTTTGTTATTCGATAAGTAATTACCAAGATGAAAGCACAAGCTGGTTTCATGGTATAGCTCCGTTATTTGGTAACGGTTGGAATACAGCAACCTTAGTACAAACGTTTATCCCTCCTGAGTGTCAAAGCACCCCTACTGGCGGTTTGTGGGGTTGGTACAATAGTGTTACTGGTACTGGTACTGGACTAACTGCGGGACCTGGATTTTTCTTTGATGCTGATATTGACGGAGATCCCGGTAATAATTTTGGGGATAATTGTGTAGATGCGGCAGCCAATTGGACTTTTTGCTGGTCAATACAGGCGAGGTTAGACACCTTATCAGGAAGAGATTTAAGTGTGGAAGTTGAGAACTATTCTGATGGAGAAACTGGCTCATGGACTGATGCAGTTTGCGCCAGCGATGCAAATTATTTAATTAACGCATACATGCAGTCTCCTGATTTTTTACACGACACCGCCATTGTCGATGTGTTATGTAACGGAGAAAGCACAGGGTCAATTAGCTTAAGTAATTTCGAGTTTGGCACAACTGCATACTCTTTCCAGTGGAGCAATGGAGCAACTAACGCAAACATAACAGGGCTTGCAGTCAATACTTATGCAGTTACCATTACCGATTATTTATCATTTACTACTACTGAGTCATATACCGTTACTGAACCTTCAGCAATAACGGCTACAACATCAACAACAAACTCGAATTGTAGTTCTGCTGACGGGTCGGCATCTGCAACAGGGTCAGGAGGAACAGGATCTTTCTCTTATCTCTGGAGCACAAGTGAAACGGCTAATACAATTACAGGGTTAGTTACTGGAACATACACCGTAACAGCAACTGATGGTAACGCGTGTACGGCAATTACTACTTCCGTAGTAAGTGATATCGGGGCAGGAATAGTATCGGTTACTGAAACAGACGCTAGCTGTAATGGAGCTTGTGATGGTTTTGTTACAACAACAATTACAGGAGGAACTCTTCCATATAACTACCTGTGGAGTGACGGACAAACAACAGATAATGCTACAGGACTATGTGCAGGAGCTTATAGCGCAACAATAACTGATGGTATAGGCTGTGTTATCATTCAATCAGGTACTATTTCTGAACCTTCTGCAATAACGGTTACATCTGCGGTCACGCTAAATGAATCTTGTACAATTGCTGATGATGGTATTGTTAATACTACTGTTACTGGCGGAGCGGGTGCAGGAACTTACACGTATATTTGGAACACAGGAGCAACAACAGATGGGTTGTCCGGCTTATCGGGAGGTGTCTATACGGTTACAGTAAATGCAGGGGCGTGTCAACAAATTGCGGCAGAAACAGTTACAATAACACCTGATATTACTATAACATCAGTAGTACAAGGTCAATCAGCAGTTTTTCCTGATGGGTATGTCAATACTACGGTGACAGGGGGAAGTGGTGCAGGGACGTACACATATATTTGGACCACAGGACAAATAATAGATGACATCTCTGGACTTGCTGCTGGGACCTATTGTGTTACCGTTAATTCGGGCATTTGTCAGCAAGTTACGTGTGGAGTGGTTACAGTGGCTCCGGGTATTTCAGTTACTACATCTGTTATACAAAACGAATCTTGCGTTGGCTCAAGCGATGGAGTAATTAGTGCAACAGCATCAGGAGGAGGAGGGGGTCCGTACACTTATTTTTGGAATACTGGGGCTGTAACAAATAGTATTTCGGGTCTCACGACAGGAATATATATTGTTACGGTAGATCCTGGGGCTGGTCAGGCGGTATCCTCTCAATCAATTACGGTTTCTTCAAACTTGAGCTTATCCACATCAGTAACATCTAATTACAATGGAGCCGAAATATCTTGCAATGGAAATTCAGATGGCACAGCTTCTGTTTCTGTTGTTGGGGGTGCTTCTCCATATTCTTATTTATGGAGTAATGGAAGTTTTGCATTTACGGCTTCGGGTTTGTCAGCAGGCAATCATAATGTAACTGTAACGGATGGCAATTTATGTCAAGGTAGTGCATCCGTTTTGCTTACCGAACCTAATATTCTGTTGGCAAACCCACTAATTGATAACGATGAAACCTGCAGTGGAGACTGTGATGGGCAGGCGACAGCTTTTCCAGGGGGAGGGACAGGAGGTTATTCGTATAGTTGGTTATCTGGTGGAACCTCCCCAACAACATCAGGACTTTGTCCGGGATCAGAAGACATTACAGTAATTGATGCAAATGGATGTTCAATTGTTGAAACCATTTCCATTACTTCTGGTGCTATTGTAACAGCAGTTATTAATCCTGTTCCGAGTCAATGCTTGGGTAATAACTTCAATTTTGATGGAAGTGGTTCAAGTACTTCTACGGCAAATACATTGTCGTTTAATTGGGATTTTGGAGACGCGAATACAGCCACTGGTTTTGGACCGTCCAATACATATTCCAGTGCGGGAACATTCTCTGTAGTGCTAACGGTTACAGATATCGGTTGCACAGATATTACATCCTCTGTTTTAGAGGTGTATTCAAATCCAGTTCTTTCTGGTGGCTTAATGATTGAGCCTATGTGCTCTGGAAATAGTGATGGCGCAATAAATGTAACGGTTACCTCGGGCACCACAGGGTATAATTACAATTGGTCGAATGGTTCTCCCTCTCCGAATATTGGATTATTAAGTGCTGGGTTTTATAGCCTAACTGTAACTGATGCCAATAACTGCATTACGCAAGGGAACTTTAATTTAGGGGAGCCTAGTGCTCTCTCAATTACGCAAACGTGTAATCCTACTAGCGGTGTTGGTGCTTCTGATGGGGGTTCAACTGTTGCTGGATCAGGCGGAAGCGGATTTTATACTTAACTGTGGGATAACGGACAAACAGGGTTGCTCGTTACAGGCTTAAGTGCAGGAACAATTAACGTTACCACTACTGATAGCAACGGCTGCGTTTCTATTGACAATTGCACTATTGTTGACCCCACAACAACGTGTGGCATTACTCTTACACCATCTATTTTAAATCCAGATAGTTGTGGCGCGGGCTATGGTTCGGCATCAGTTAATGTGACCGGAAGTGGAACACCGTATAACTACCTTTGGGAAAGTGGCAATACAACAACTACGGAAAACAATTTATTTGGAGGAGCGAACTATATTACCATAACCGATAATGGAGGTTGTGAAGAAGTATTTACAATAATAATTCCTGGGGCAGGAATAGATAGTATGGTTGTAACTTCTACTCCTGCTGCATGTGGAGTTTCTGATGGGTCAGTTTTGGCAATTGTTTATGGAGGAACATCGCCCTATTTTTATATTTGGCTGAACTCAAACTTAGATTCTATTGGCACAACAAACGCGATGAGTAATGTTCCTGCAGGAACATATATTTCAGGAGTTCGTGATGTTATGGGGTGCAACGAGTCGGGCGGTAATTTTGTATATAATATTGGTGGGCCTACATTAACAGGGGTTTCGAGCACGGATGTAACTTGCGGTAATAGTAGCGATGGAAGTGTAAGTGTTTCTGTAACAGGAGCGACACCCCCTTACTCATATTCTTGGCAAGAAATTGATTCTGGAAACCAATATTCAGGACAAACCGTTTCGGGTGTTCCACAAGGTATTTATGTAGTTACCATAAGCGATTCTCAAAATCCAGCTTGTAAAATGTTTGCTCCCGTGGGTGTTATTGGTCCAGAGCCGATTCAAAGCATTTACAGTCCAACACAAGAATCATGTGTAGGAAGCTCCGATGGGGTAATTATTCCATATACCTATGGAGGAGTTAGCCCATATACCTTTGTTTGGAGTAATGGTTCAACAGCTGACAGTCTTGTAGGAATATCCGCAGGATTTTATTCCGTTACAATTACAGATGTAATAGGTTGTCAGATAGTTGATACGGGAAGTATCAATATATTATCAAATCTCACATTATTAGGTTCAGCTACTCAGCCGAACTGTGGATTAAATGATGGTTCTATTTCGCTATCACCTTCAGGCGGAATTAGTGGGTATTCTTTTTTCTGGAGCGGAGGCTTAACTGGTCCGCTTCAATCTGGGTTATCCTCAGGCATATATAGTGTCACTGTAACAGATGGAATTGGCTGTTCTGATACAATTTCGTTTACCCTATTAGGAGTAGTTCCAGTTAGTTTTGTTGCTTATGGGTATAGTGATACATGTAACGCAGGAGTGGGAGCAATAAAAATTGATTCAGTTACCGGAGGCACAGGAACGTATGAATACAGCCTTGATAATATAAATTTCCAAACAACTAACGAATTTACCGATTTGGTGGCCGACACATTTACTGTTTATGTAATCGACTTCGGGACTTGTGTTAGCTCAACTCAGGTAATTATAAGCGACACATTATTTGATGTGGCAGTTATGTTTACAATTAGTCCAGATACACTTTGCCCAGGAGACGAAGTAACTATAACAGCAAGTGGAGGAAATCAATTTAATTGGTTAACAGAAGTAGGCACGGATAATACCATAACCGTATTTGTCGATTCTAGTATGTATTTCCCAATTGAAATAAGTTTGGGTAATTGCTTAGCTATCGATTCTGCCCATGTAATTGTTCTTTCAGAAAGAGAATGCTGGAATTCTTTCGTTGAAACGCCTAATGCTTTTTCACCAGATGGCGATGGCACAAACGATACCTGGATAATTCAAGGAATTGAATTTACCGAAAACACCGTTATAATTTTCAACCGATGGGGAGATACAATTGGGGAGTTCGAAAACTATGATAATACCAGCGTAGTTTGGAATGGAACAAACACAAGGGGAGAATTACTGCCAACAGGCACCTATTTTTATGTGATAACGATAGATGGAGAAATCACGGATAAAAATTGGATACAAATTGTACGATAATGAAAAGAACGAACACACATAATACAATGAAGTTCTTTCTAATAGGAATGATTTCATTATATACCTTAGTGGGGTTTTCGCAACAAGACCCAATTTTTAGCCAGTACATGTTTAACCCATTTGTGGTTAATCCCGCTTATGCAGGAAGCCGAGATGCAGTAAGTACAGTTTTGCTTTATAGAACACAATGGATCAGCATGAATGGAGCCCCAACAACAGGGTCTCTTTCCATGCACGCACCAGTAAAAGCAACTAGAATGGCATGGGGAATAAATGTTATGACAGACCAAATTGGCCCAACATCAACTACTTTTATTCAAGGTACGTATGCTTACCGTCTTCGGTTTTTGGGTGGTCGTTTAGCGATGGCCCTACGTGGAGGGTACTTTACAAGTGTTTATGATAAATCTACTTTAGACTTTGGTGATGAAACTGATGTAAAAAACCAAGGAGGTGTAACACGTGCAGGTGTTCCTAACTTCGATTTTGGATTATACTATCACACGCCAACATTCTTTTTAGGCTTTGCTTCTACACATTTAAACCAACCTTCTTTCAAATTTTCAGATCAATCGGGGGCTTTGAATGGAGGCACAAATAATTTCGAAATTAACCTTAAACCCCATCTTATTTTGTCATCCGGGTTTGTTTTTAATTTAAGCGAAGGATTAAAATTAAAACCATCAGTATATGCCAAGGTTATGCAAAACGCCCCGTTAAATGTGGATGTAAACATCAGTGTATTAATTAAAAAACGAGTTTGGGTAGGAACCTCGTTTAGTTCCGATGGAAGTTTAGCCGGTATGCTGGAACTAAACGCAACCGACTTTTTACGCATAGGCTATGCCTACGATATTTGGCTAAAACCATCCGTACAAAAATTACAAACACACGAAATATTTATAGGATATGATTTTAGGTTTTCAAAAAAGACTACAGAATCGCCTAAATATTTATAGCTGGAAGTACAGGAGCAATGATTAAAAGATTAGGAGCACTTCTTTTATTGGTTATTACATCTGTATTTGCGTTTGCGCAAACTGATATCACAGTTTCTTTATTTGGAGGAAATGAAGGGGTTGAAATCGAAATTCTTTTCGAAGTTCATAAACCAAAAATTAAAGGGTTTAACACCGAATTTTCTGAACTAGCCCCGATAATTAGAAACAACAATTTAATATTTACATCCGACCAAGACTACCACTACCACGCGCTGGGCGAAGACGCTTGGAGTAAAACGGGTTTTTACAATATATTTACTGTTCCAGTTAGCAAAATGCTTGATTCTTCAGGCTACACAAGGCCAAAATTGTTTGCCGATGAGTTAGTAATCAATGATAACTGTGGCCCTATAAGTTTCTCGGCCGATGGTACAGAAGCCTTTATTACAATGGCTCCGAATAAAAGAGCACATAGAAATAACGACCACCATTTACATTTATACCATGCTGTTGAAACGAAAGGAAAATGGCATAAATTCGATGTTCCTTTTCCGCAACAAGATTATGCGTATGGTCACGGAAGCCTTTCACCAGATGGTAAACGATTGTATTTTGCTGCAGAGCTTCCTACAGGAAAAGGAGGAAAAGACATCTACTATATAGAGAGAGGAGACTCAGCAACAAAGTGGTCTGAGCCAATTATGTTGGGCGATGAAGTAAACACTAGTGCCGATGAATTATTCCCTTATTTATTCAAAAGCGATTTATATTTTGCTTCGACCCACGAAGATGGCTTTGGTGGTATGGACATCTATCGTTCTACTTTAAAAGATGGAGTTTGGAGTGTTGCAGAAAACCTGGGCGAGACTATTAATAGCGATAGTAACGACTTTAGTTTGGTGTTTAATAACGACATGAGTTATGCTTTTTTTGCCAGTGATAGAGATGGAAATGACGATATATTTTATGCTGATATTATCGTTAGCGTAAAGAAAAAAACGATTGCTGGGGTATTTGTATATAAGAACCTGAAGGGCAAATATCCTGCAGGTTTAGAAGTCTTTTTAGTAGATGATGACGGAAATATCGTTTTTCAAACGACAACTGATGAAAAGGGAGAGTTTAGGTTCGAAAACTTACCTCCAGACAAGAGCTATAAACTCAAACTGTTTGGCGGTAGTGATGATGTTGTCGTCAAAATTATTGATGGGGATAAAGAAATATACCTGTTATCGAATGCCCAGGGAGAATTTCTTTTCCGAAAATTAGATGCCGATAATGTGGGTACGCTCGCCATGATGGAAATTGAAGACGGTGCAATATTTGGTAAAATGTCGGGGCAATTTGTGTACGATAAATTACCCAGTCAAAATGCTGCGGGATTAATTGTTTATCTGATTGATGATGACGGTAATATTGTGATGCAAACAACAACCGATGAAAACGGTAATTTCAATTTCGAGAATCTTCCAACCGATAAAAATTACATGGTAAAAATGTCAACGGAAGAAGACGTTTCATTAATAGTATTTAATTCTAAAAACGATGTAATTGCACAACTAAAACAAAACGAAAATGGAGTTTACACATATAAACGACTCAATGCAGATTATAATCAAACGCTTAATTTTTTGGATGAAGAAGATACAGAGTATGACCTTTCCGAAACGGTTTTTGGGCAATTTAAGAGGAAAGACACACTTCCTCTTTTGAACCCTATTATGTTTGAAATTTATCTGGCTGAAACAAAAGATTTTTTGATGAAGTCTATTACGGACGCAAAGGGTTTTTTTAGGCTCAATAACTTACCCGCAGATAAACAGCTTTTGTATAAGATCTTATCTGAAGATGGAGAAATGACCGACTACGTTCTCCTATTAAAAAATAGAAATGGTGAAACAGTAGTAGAAATGGTAAAAGGTGATGACCAATTTTATTATATGACTTTAGAATCCGATAAAGACAGAACCATAGCTGCTATAAATACTGAAGATGATTCAGAAATGAATATCGAGAATATCTCCGATTCAGGTTTAGGAGATGAATTACCGAAAATGTATTTTGCTACAAATTCATCTTATCTTTCACAAGATATGTATCCAGGATTGCATAAATTAATTGACCTCATGAAAAACAACCCAAGTATTAAAGTAGAGTTAATTACCCACTCTGATGCACGAGGCGATATAAGTTATAACCTATGGATGACAGAGAGAAGAAGCCAACGGTTAGCTCAATATTTAATCAACCAAGGCATAGCACAAGACCGTATAAAAACAGAAGCATTAGGCGAATCAGCTTTATCTAACAACTGCTCTGACGAAACCGAATGTACAGAAGAAGAACATCGCATGAATAGAATTGTGGATGTTACTATTTTCTAAATTACTTATTCTTGATATTTCTTTGTAGTTCAAAGGTGTTTGATTCGAACGCATAAGCGATCATTTCGCCTTCATTATTGTAAGTGGGTTCCAAATTAAGGTTAGTTCCAAAAACCTTATTGATAGATAGCACAACAGTGTGGGCCAATTCAAGGTTTTGAATGTGCGATTTTAACACACCAACATCTTCCTTTAACACGCGTTTTTTTAAGAAATTCGTTATTGCTTGTTTCGGTGTTTGGTGATCGCTGTCTGCGGAACGAGTTTTAAAATGCTCAATATTATTGTGTGATCTGTTGGCAAATTCTTCTAAAACAATCGGTTGCTCATCAAAAACATCGTCATCTAAAGGAGGGCTAACCTTTTTTACGAAGTCTTCTTTAGGTTTTTTAGAGAAAGAAGTAGGAGTACTGTTAGTAGATCGGTTGTTGGCTAAAAACTCACTTGAAGAGTTTGTAATTAAAGGAGTAGAAATTTTATTTATCGATTGCACGAATAGGTTACCATACTCCGTTTGTACGTTTCGCGCAGGGTCAAGAATTCTATTGTTTGCTAATTCATTTGTTCTTGGCGAATAAACAACCGAATCGGAGCGGAAAATTCCGACAACAAAAAGAACAATTGCAGCAGCAGCAACTTGACTAGCGCGTTTTATCCAAAGAGGAATAACAATAGATTTTTTAAGTGACTCCTTGTTTTCAAAAATGATAGATTCGGGTGTTAACTTTGTTTTACCATATAGGTTTTTGTCAGCATTGTAAAATGGATTAGAAGCGATAAAAGTCTTTAATTCTCTTTCTTCATCAATTGATAAATCGTTCTCGACACTAGCAATTAAAAAGTCTTCGGCATTACTCTCTCTGATGTTTGTTGTTGGCGAAACTTTTTTCTTAAGCGTTTCTTTTCCTTCAAAACTTAAGTCTAATGCGATTGGTTTTAATTCCGAAAACTCCTCAAATTCAGCCTTTAAATCAGCATGTTGTTCAAGAAATACCATAAGCTCAGCCACCTGCTCTGTTGAGAGGTTTTCTTCGTGGTAATCTACAAAGTACAGTTCGTAGTTGAGTTTATTTATTTCCATATTAAATTACAGCTTCAATGCTGCCAATGTAGTTTTTTAAAAATTTTCGAGCACGGTAGATATACACTTTTACTTGTGCTTCTTTTAACCCTGTAATTTCTTCAATTTCCTTGTATGAATACCCTTCGTAGTCTCGCAACATGGTTACGGCCTTTTGGTTGGCAGGTAATTGGTCTATTGCCTCATGTAAAATTTCTTGTAAATCAGAATACTGGGACGAATGACTCAAATCAACATAATTTGCCTCGTCCATATTCCCTTGCTTTTTCTCTCTTCTAACCAAGTCTATTAACGTGCGATAAGCAGTCGTAAACATATACGACTTTGCCTTTTTGGCATCGATAGTCAGCCGTTTCACCCACATTTTCTCATAAGTATCTTGTACAATGTCTTTCGCTTTGTCAACATCTTTAATGTTTTTCAGCACAAAGCGATACACATTATCTGCGTATAAATCAACACATCGATTGTATTCTGCAACGGTCATTACATATTTAGGACGAACGCCCCTTTTAAAAAGTTACAAGCAAAGATAAATTTTTGAAATTGAAGCCTTTTCTTCTCGCTAAGATTAATTTTGCCCTATGATTTTTGTTACCGGAGGGACAGGATTATTAGGAGCTCATTTACTATTCGATTTAGTTTCGAAAGGAGAAATGGTTCGTGCTTTAAAGCGAAAATCGAGCAATATTTTTTCTGTTAAAAAAGTATTTGGATATTATTCTGATGACGATTCATTATTCCAAAAAATAGAGTGGGTTGAAGGCGACACACTCGATGTCCTTTCATTGCAAGAAGCTATGAAAGATATTAAAGTCGTATATCACTGTGCTGCTGTCGTTTCTTTTAATCCTAAAGACAGGGATGAAATGATGAAGATTAACATTGAAGGAACAGCAAATGTTGTCAATGCTTGTTTAAATGAAGGAGTTAACAAACTGTGTTATGTAAGCTCAACTGCAGCTCTAGGGAAAGAACCCAACGGAAACATTATTACAGAGAACACTGAATGGAATAATAAAGACACGTCTTTTTATTCTAAGTCCAAATATTTATCTGAACAAGAAGTTTGGCGAGGGAAAGAAGAAGGACTAAGTGTAGTGATTGTGAATCCGTGTATCATACTTGGCCCAGGCGAATGGGGAAAGAGCAGCACCAACGTTTTTACGGAGGTTTGGAAAGAATTAAAATTTTACACCACCGGCAGCAACGCCTTTGTAGACGTTAGAGATGTTAGTAAATGTATGGTTCGGTTAGTTGAAAAAAAGGTTGAAGGGGAACGGTTTTTAATTGTTTCAGAGAACAGGTCATTTAAAGAATTATTTTTCGAGATAGCAGAGAATTTGGGGAGACCTGTTCCAGTAATTAGGGCAAATAAGTTGTTAACCGGAATGGCTTGGCGCGGAAATAAGTTAGCAACTTATTTGTTTGGAGCGAGGTTAATAATTACAAAAGAAACCGCTCAAAGTTCACAAACGAGTACAAAATATTCGAATCAAAAAGTTAAGAAAAAATTGGGAATAGAATTTATTCCCGTTAAGCAATCAATAAAAGAAACCGCTACTTTGTTTCTTCAACAGTTTTCTCCTTAGTGTTTTGTAGTTCAGCTTTAATAGTACTTAGTTCAACTAACACTTTTTCGTAAATAATCTGTAATTCTTCAGGTTTTTCTGAGTAGTACGCAATGCTTTCGCTAAATTGTTGACGAGTTATTTCATGTTTTTCAAAAACCTTTTCGTAATAAATAGGAGATTCTTTTTGGGATGCGTTTCGATCAATTATTTTTTTAGAAACAGCACCTTCTATAAGCTGAATATCTGTTAAAATAGCTACCATTTCTGCTCCTGTGAGGACAGACGCTGGTTTTGTCCTTGTTTTTTCTTCTGCGCACCCAAAAAACAGACTACTAACGAATAGAATTAAAACAAATAAATAATTTTTTTTTGGAAGGAGAACTCTCATTAACAAAACTTTAAGGTGCATTTAAAAAGCAAAATTAGTCATTTGTGGCGCTTAAAATGCGTAAAAACCACAGATTCCCTTCATCTGCTCATATTACCTGTTGGTCGAAAATGTTGTTTCCTTTCGCGGAGGGCTTCAATTTAAGAATATTATTTGGAGTTTAGGCGATAACGCGAAATTAAAAATTAAATTAACCGAAAATTAAGAAACAAGACAACTGGTATTTCGCTATAAACCAAACATATACATACATTTGCACCACCAAAATCAAAAAACATGAAAAAAACTGTCCTATCAATCGCAATTATTTCAGCAGGAATTTTAACTGCAATTTCAAACAACGGAGGTAACAAAGTTGTTATTTGTCACCAAACTGGCAACGGAGAGTCAATAACCATAGAGGTTAATGAAAAAGCTGTCGCTGCTCATATTGCTCACGGAGACGCAATTGGCGAGTGCGCTCCAGACTGTGATGAAAACACATACGAGTGCATCTTAGGGTTGTAAAGGTTAGCTGCAAAAACGATTAATTTTTTAAAAAAGGGTTGCTTTCTGGCAACCCTTTTTTTTTTGCTTCGTTAACTATATAGATTAATTGCGTATTTTTACGACATGGTCTATTAATCGTGTTGGTCTATCTTAGAGTTCAAAATGTAAGACAAACACAGGAAACAATGCTTATGAAGATTAAAACACTTACTTTATTTACTTTCATACTCTGTGGTGCTTCTGTCGGAATGGCACAAGCAGTGAGTATAGAAGAAAATTCGTTGAAAGATGAAAAACAGCCAAATAGCGTTTACGACATCGTAAACCTTACTACTTACCCCGACACGGCTGATTTACCAAAGAAGTATAAAGACATCTACTCGGATAACCCTGCTTATATGCAAGAGTATGATTCTTTAATGAAGGCGAATGGGTATATTCCTAAACCAACAGACGTTTTAATACCAGAACAACAATGAAAAATCCTAGATTTAAATTTTTCTTTGCACTTGTTCTCTCGGTTCTATTTTCAATAACTGGGAGTTCTCAAGCAGATACTGCAATAAATCATAGCACGCAAGATAGCTTACAAAAAGAAAACGATCGTAAAAAGGCTGCATTTATAGCTCGTTCATTGGCCAAATGGCAACCTTTTAACGAAAATAGAGAAGTTCATTTTGTAAATGGAGCCGATGTTGAAGAAGTTCAAAACTCTAACCAGAATAGCGGAAATAGGGCGGCTCCTGGAAATGATGACGAATGCTCGGCTACGGCAATGTCGGTAAGCGGGTGTACCACTGGTCAAACAACGACAGAGGCAACAGTAGACTTTAATGGAGGTTGTGCTTCAACTACTTCACTAACCGTTTGGTACACGTTTACATTAACAGGAACGAACAACTACATTGATATTAGTTTTCAAAATGAAACAATGGGTGCCGAGGTCGAATTAATTTTGATGTCTGGAGCTTGTGGCTCACTATCTGGAGTTGATATCCAGTGTGGAGATCCAGCAACAACTACATTTAATTTTAGTGGTTTAGTTGCTGGCACTCAATATTCGTTACAAATAGGTAACGAATCTGGACAAGAAGGTACTTTTGATGTTTGTGGTGCAGAAGGAGAAATCCTACCAGGAGTTATCACAGGTCCAGAGCAAGATTGTGATAACGCAACTAATATTTGTACATCTACTTATACTGAAATTAATTCTTATACAGGCTTTGGTTCAACCCAAGAGTTGAGTAGCACTTGCTTATTGGGAAATGAAACAAACTCTGTTTGGTATGTTTTTACAGTACAAGACATTTCGGGCGGAGATAATTTAGAATTCGAAATTCAAACTACCAAAGATTACGATTTTGCATTATTTGACATCACTACAATTGGTTGTGCAGGTGTTCCAAGCGCAACACCTGTTCGTTGTAATTTTTCCGGAACGCTTGGTAATACTGGGCTTACCAACGGCACAGCTACTACGCTACCTGCATTGAGCGAGGGCGGTGGCGGTAATTCCACTATGGCTGATATGAACGATGTTACGGTTGGTCAAACGTTTGCATTAATCATTGATAATTGGTCTGGAGATAATAATGGGTACACCATTGATTTTTCTAATTCTACTGCTAATTTATTTGACAATACGAACCCAGGACTTTCTTTGATTGACGATTGTTCAAGCAACACATTTACCATTACAATTGATGAAAATATTTTATGTTCTAGCATCGGTGCTGGAGAATTTACGCTTACTAATACCGCAACATCTACCGATTATTCTGCCAACATTACAGGTGTTGCTGGCGCAAATTGCGGAACAACTACCAATACGCTTACCATAACACATGACGGTACGATACCGACAGGTCCTTACGAATTAGAAATAGCTCTAGGTAATTTGGTAGATTTATGTGGCAACACAGTTCAAATTGGAGATAAGTTGGCATTTAATCACTTAGGAGCCGTTGGCATAACACCAAGTATTACAGATATTTGTGATGCTGGAGACGCTGTAACCTTAACAGCAACTGGTGGAATTGCAGGAGCTACTTATGCATGGGCACCAGGTATTGCCGCTACAACAGTAGCGGTAACCGCTAACCCTGTTGCAACTACCATATATACATTATCCGTTACTTATGGGGGCTGTACTAAAACCGATACCGAAACAATTACCTTGGTAGATAATGTGGTTACAACGATAGACCCTGTTGATCCAACAATTTGTTCAGGAACAACAACCTTAACAGCCTCTACAACTATAAATGGAACAGCATGTGTAGGGTGTACTTATGTTTGGAGTTCAACAGAAACTACTGCCGCAATTACTAAAGGTGCGGGAACTTATACTGTAACAGCAACTACCTCTGGTGGTTGTGCAGGAGACAATACCCCTTCTTCTACTATTAGTTTAGCTTCCGCAGGTGCGGGATCTTCATGCGATGTAATTTACGTTTCTGTAGCAGGAGGTGGAAATGGTCTTACAAAAGGTGCTCCAACCGACATTGAAACAGCTTTAACAAATGCTCAATGTACGAACACAACAATTAAATGTGCTGTAGGCACATACACGTTCGATAAATTTTTAGACTTAAAAAGTTATGTTACAGTAGAGGGAGGATATAATGCGGGCTTTACTACAAAAACAAGTAATTTAACAAGTGGTAACGCAACCACTTTTGTTCGCTCAGCTACTACTGCTGACGGAGGGTCGGGTACGGTTTTCTCAATGTTTAAAATTAACGCAGGCGAAGACGATTGGCGTATCCAAAACATTAGAATCGAAATGCCAACAGGGCATACCGCATCTTCTGGCAATGGGAATCGAGCGATTAATATTGGTACAGGTTGTACAGGTTACAAAATAGTTGGATGTTATTTTGATGCAGGTACAGGAGCTGATGGCACTGCTGCAGGACCAAGAAATACTATTATGTGGAGCTCTGGCTTTGAAAGTGGTGATAGCCCGTTCACCTATTACTTAAATACAGGGGATAATTGCTCGAATGCTACAACAAACGTTAGAACAGGTTCGAATGCTGGAAGATCGCAAGGAACATCTGGCGGAGGAGGCAGTGCTGGTGCACATACCGGTGTAATTTGTACTGAACAAATAAGCTTTGTTGGGGGAGATGATTATCAAGTAGATGTTTACGGAGACATAACAGTGTGTAATACGCAATATATGACTATTGCGAAGGCATCAGCAGCATCGTACGCTGCGATAAACGGGGCAACAGGTGCAGATATAATTAAAGCAAATGCCTCTGTTGCTTCTACATACACGTTATATACGGGGACTTGGACACCAGCCGGTAGCGAAAATTATTATGTTGGATTTGATTTGAGTTTTGGAGGCGGTGGGGGTTGTAAAAATTCTGCGCTATATCTTGATGATATTGTTATTACTGACGTTACGGTTGCAGGAGGTACTGCTGGAGGAACCGTTTATGGCGTTTACGCTCCTGATGCTATCGACATCACAAATGGCGTAGTAGATTGTGAAGCAACTTCTACTGCAGGGGTTTCTACAACAGAATACACAGTATCTGAAAACGGTAACGGAACTTATACATCGGTTGCAGTTTCATCTTACAACATAGTTACCGTAGATAATTTAGTTTGTGCAGCAACCGATATAGATTATACGCGAACTGCTGGAATGAGTACATTAGGTGATGCTGCGCCTACTACACACTGTTCTACTACGCACACAAATACCACAGCAGATTGGATTGAGAACGTAACATTCGAAACCATTAATAATACTACCGGCCAAGATGGTGCAAGCAGTTATGGAGACTACACAGCACAAAATACAGATGTAACCGTTGGGTCGAATTATACACTATCGGTTACGATACACGGAGTTGGAAACCCTGGGAGTACAGGGTTATATGTTAATGCGTTTTTTTATTGGGATCAGAATGGGAGTTATGGAGACGCAGGCGAAGAGTATCAGTTAGGCAGGGTTAGCTGCTCAACAACAATAGATGAAACTGGTGCTGATGCTACTACTTGTGGCTCTGGTGCAGGTGTTGGATTAGATGTTATTAGCGGAACAATTGCAGTTCCTGCTGGCGCAACAGCAGGCTTAACCCGGTTTAGAGTAATGCAGAAATATGGATCCTACCCAACCGAATGTGAAAACACTACCGTTGGTGAAGCGGAAGACTATGAAGTTAAGATATATACAGCACGAACGTTAGGCAGTTGGACTGCTCTTGGCGCTGGAAATTCCTTATCTCTTCCCGATGCTAACGTGAGTATTACTAATCAATACTCTAGTACAGGCTATAAAACATTAACGACAGCAGACGGAAGTAACTACGAAGATTTTATCAATATTTTAATGGCTGTGCCATCGCCAGGCACTGCATTAGGGGCGGCCACCGCTTGCCCAGGAGACGTTAATACGTACACAAGCAGCGAAGCAGGTACAGCGGGCTATACCTATCAGTGGGCGCTAGACGAAACAGGTTGCGCATCTTGTTCTGGAACGATAAGCGCAGCAAGTATTACAACATCTGCTGCGGTTGTTACGTTAACACACACGGAAACAACAGCGCAAAATGTAACGCTTACATTATCTATTACATCAGAGTGTTGTGGTCCTTTAACACCAATTACAAAAGTGGTTACGATAAATCCATTTCCAAACCCTAACCCACCAGCCGTTACAAGCGCAACCGCTAGTGGATGTATAGGTGGTAGTGTTGGTATAAGCGCATCTTCGCCAAATACATCATACAGTTATGCTTGGTATGATGCCGCAACAGCAGGAACACTTTTAGGAAGTAAAGCTGGTTATACGGTAGATCCTGTTATCTCAGGAGCAGCAAACTACTATTTAGAGTCGGTTAGCGATAAAGGGTGTGCAAGTTCAACTAGAGCAGTAGTTACCGTTACAGGAACAAATACTACCCCTGTTGGTACAGGAGGAACTTTCTGTGCTCAAGGAATTTATACGATGAATGCAACTGCAATGACAGCAGGAACAGTTTTCACATGGTATGATGCTTCTTCAGGAGGATCAATACTACAAACAAGTACAAGTACTTCTTATGATTTATCGGTTACTTGTACTGCGGCATGTACGCAAAGCGTATGGTTAACAGCAACAGAAACAGGATGTACAGAAACTTCGCCTAGAATACAGGTTGATGCTATACTTAACGCTGCGGGGGCTACTACCAATTGGGATGGTGGCGGAGGCGACACCGATTGGTTCGACAACTTGAATTGGGATGACTGTGTGCCTTCTTGCGG
The DNA here is from genome assembly GCA_016763645.1 of Flavobacteriales bacterium. Lineage (GTDB taxonomy): Bacteria > Bacteroidota > Bacteroidia > Flavobacteriales_G > NORP312 > NORP312. The sequence continues at coordinate 1,678 of JAESTK010000016.1, read as the reverse complement.
ACAAAACGCTACTATTCCAAATGGAATTGCCACCTACCCGAATATAAAATTTGCGGAAGGAATAGCTGCAGTCGGGGATGGAACAGCTCGTTCGAAAAACTTGACTATTGCTGCTGGGGCGTCTTTAACCTTTGGAGAAAATAAATCTGTGCTAGAAGTTTGTGGAGATTGGTCTCAAAATGCAACGGGAGTTTTAACTATGCCATTAGGTAAAATTTCTTTTGTCGGCACAGTTGACCAGACATATACTAATGATAACACCACGGCAGCAGATGCTGATTTCTACAATGTGGAGATTAATAATACAACAGGTTCTAAAACTGAGGTTACAATTGCATCCGGAGGAGAAGATTTAATTATTAATTCAGGAGGCGGATTGAGCTTAGTTGCTGGTGTTTTGGTTGCGCCTTCAGGTAGAAAAGTATTAAACAATAATACAGCAAGGGGTTCTGTATCTGTGGGTACGGCAAGTTCTTGGATATTTGGAGACCTCGACCAATTGGTAGTTAACGGCACAGGAAACTATAACTTCCCTGTTGGGAATTCAACCTCATACCAACTGCTTTATTTGACAGATTTGAGTAACATAAGTGGAGGAATGACTAATATAGTTGGAAATTTCACGAACTTAACCAACAATACCAGTGGTTTGCCACTCGCTGAAGGAGCAGCTAGTTTTACTGATCTATTAAATAATGGAGGAACTGCTGCGGGAACAGGCTCAACGGGTAATATGGGAGTTTGGACAGTTACACCAAATTCTGGGGCTGCAGATTATAATCTTGGTTTAATTGCAAGGAATTATGATAATCAGGATGTTGAACAAACAGTGGTGAAAAGAATTTCTGCAGGTAATCCTTGGATATTTGACGGGAGTACTTATGCTGGGTCTACTATTAGCGGAACAACATCAATCTCTGCATATAGGACTGGTTATACGGCTTTTTCTCAGTTTGCGATGGGTAAATCTGCCACGGTGGTATTATCAATAGAATTATCACAGTTTTCTGCTGAATGTGTAGAAGAAGGCGTGTTAATTAACTGGAAAACAGCAAGCGAGAAAAACAATGCCTATTTTATAATTGAAAAATCGAAAGACGGTAATTTATTTATTGAGGTTTGCAAAGTGGAAGGAGCGGGAAATAGTTCAGAATCGCTATTCTATCAATGCACAGATCAATCTGATAAAAATGGGCTGTACTTTTATAGACTCAAGCAAGTTGATTTTGATGGGAAATTCACGTATTCTGATTTGATAGCCTCAAATTGTGGACATGAAACAACAGGTAATGTTGGAGTCAATATATATCCTAATCCATCCAACGGGGATCTGTTTTATATTGAATTAACTGACTTTTGGGATACGGAAGTTTTGGTCGTGGTACTTGATGTATTAGGTAAGCAATATTATTCTAAGGTGATGATAATAGATAACACGGAATATTCAGTTACGGCAATTGATTTAGCTAATAGGTTAGCAGCAGGAACATACATCATTACAGGCGCTAGTAAGAACAACGTTTTCCAAAAGAAACTAATCGTTAAGTAATTAATCAGAAAGAATTCCCCGAGGCTCTGCCTCGTGGGTTTCCGCTTCAACCTCTCCTTGAGGAGAGGTCAAAACTTTGTTAAAAGTTTTGGGTGAGGTGTAGATAACGAATTTCGGTTTTTGACCCTT
>JAESTK010000204.1 GCA_016763645.1 Flavobacteriales bacterium | reverse complement strand
TTTATTTTTAAAAGTGTATTCAAAAATAAACAAGCTGTCGCTCTTTCTCTTTTCTTACTCCGTTTCGCTACGCTCCACTACGTAAGAAAAGAGAAATATACCCAACAACGTGGTGAAACTAATCAGTTAGGCAGATGGAATTCCGGTCCTGCTAAAGTATTTACTTGTCTTGATGTGTTCGTAGGTATAGGAACAGTAAATCCTCAATTTAAGTTAGAGGTTGTAGGAGATGGTTTGTTTACTAAAAAATTAACCGTAAACAATCAAATTGTAAATACCGCTGGCGGTTATGTTTTTCCAGATGGAAGTGTGCAAACTTCTGCCGCTATTCCTTCTATATGGACTACCACTGGTAGTTATGTTTATGTTGCTGGAAAGAAAATGGGCGTAGGTACGTCTTCACCCAAAGCAGACTTACACGTAATAGGGCAAGCAATTATTGGTAATAAAAGAATAACGTCAGGTGCACACACCAATTATAAATTAGCTGTTGATGGTAAAATACTAATGAAAGAAGCCGTTGTAACCAGTAAAAACTGGGCAGATTTTGTTTTTGAGCCAAATTATGAGTTAAGAACAATAGAAGAAGTTGAAAAATACATCAACGAAAACCATCACTTACCAGAAGTACCTACCCAAGAAGAAATTGCTGAAAATGGCAAAAATTTAGGAGATATAGATGTTATTTTGTTACAAAAATTAGAGGAACTTACTCTTTATGTTATTGAGCTTAATAACAAAAACAAAGAACTTGAGGCTAGAATTTTAGAACTTTCTAAATAAACACCAACGTGAAAAAGCTAACCACATGGGCTATTTTGCTGTTGGCAACTACTCTTTGTTGTGCCCAACAAGACACCACAAAACTAAAACGCCATACCGTTTATGTTGAGCTGGGTGGGGTAAGTTTCTTTGGGGCAACCCTTAATTACGAATACACTGTCTTACAAAAAGGTATCTTTAAATTAAACTCAGGAATAGGTGCGGGAGTGATTTTTTACGCAGTAAGTGACTATAGCGAAGACGTATATGGACAAGTCGTGGGTTATAAATTAGAGGGAATTGTCCCGTCTTTAAAAGTAGTACTAGGAAAAAGAAGACACTATGCTGAGCTTGGTGTGTACCATATAATTTCACCTTATATAAAGCCTACTCATATTTTATATCTAACCCAAGAACTTGTGGGAGGGTACAGATACGAGACATTAAATGGTCGTTTTGTTGGTAAAATTTCTTTCTATCTTGTAAATGGAGGGGAGATGTTGCTGCCGTGGATTGGGCTGAGTTTGGGAGCCAAATTTTAAATGATAAAGTTATGAAAAAAAGAATCATCTTTTACTTGATATTGGTGGCACTTGTTACTGGAAAAGTAGTGGCACAACCAGCCATTCCGAACACTACGGTAATTATAAAAAACAACAGGAGCTATTCTTCTCCTGCTACCAGTAAAAATTACGAAACAAAAAAGAAGTCATTTTACCGTAACGTACAGTTTGATGCTACATTGGGCACTACTTGTATTTATGACCATGGTAACGCAAACGACCAAAACAGGTGGAATAAATTTTTGAAATTAACAACCAAACAAAATAGTCAAACACTAAACAGTATTCGATTAGGGTGGCGATATAACTTAGCAGAAGAGGCGTTTGAATACGGCTATTATGCACATATGAATCATGAAGACCCTGCTTATGGGGGCGAAACGGGACGAGAAGCATACGCATTTAACAATGGCGAGCTGTTTTCGGTTAATCGATTTTACCAACCTTCAGAAACAGCACATATAGAAATGATGTTTTCTAAAAAAGGATATACCGTCAAAATAGATGGAGAGGCATTGCATGTTTATCGCGATGTTGTTTCGTGGGATCCCGATAATGGCGAAAAAACAAAATTGAGAGTAAGTGCATATTTTGGCACATCGATTAACTTTTTTGGCATTAGCGCGCCCCAAAAAATGTTTTTAAATGCGTCTAACATTGTGTTAGACGACTCAAATTATGCTATTAACAGCAATGAGCGTTGTGCCACCAACCACTATTTTATGAATAGCATCTTTAATTTTGGTGAGACATTAACGTATTACGCCACAGATGATATTTTTGTACCAGTTGCTATGGACTCTAACAACAGTAGCGATAAGTTAATAGATTCTCACAGTGACCCCAATGGTGTAGTAATCCCTTTTTTCGAGGTAGAATCTGGCAGTACTGTTCATTTATGGGCGGGTGGCGATGTACTTTGGCAATCTGGGTTCTCTTGTTTAGGTGGTGCAGAAATGCACTGCATCTCTGGTGTTACAACTGCTTGCTTGCCGTGTAACCCCAATGCTAGCTGTAAAATGGAAGCCCCAGCCCAAGAAGAAACAGCAGAAATTTTGGCTTTGTTTGGTGTGCCGGATACCATAGCGAGTGAAGAGCCTGCAAATGAATATATTGAGCCGGACTACGAAGAAGAAGCTGCAAAACCGTTACCCTATTTCGATGAAAACGTTTATGTTTATCCCAACCCTAGTACAGGCTCGTTTCATGTAGATATTATCAATTTTTCAGAAGTGGTAAACATCGAAATTGTTGATGCTACAGGTAGAGTGGTACAGACTATAAAAAACCACAGTAGCCATCACTTAGATTTGGACTTAAACAAAGCAGGTAGAGGTGTTTACTTTATTCGCATTACCGATAACAACAAAACTGGTGTAAGCAGAATTGTTGTTAAATAAAGACCAACATGAAAAAACTAGCCCTATTTGCTACGCTTTTGTTGGTTATTTCTAACTGTTTTGCCCAGCAAGACACCGCCAAACTAAAACGCCATACTGTTTATGTAGAGATTGGTGGGGTAACCATGTTTGGTGCTAGTTTCAACTACGAATATACTGTTTTACACAAAGGTATATTACGGATAAACACAGGCATTGGAATAGCGTCAACAGGTGTTTTTTTTGCAGAAATTCCTTCGCATGGTGTCGCTGCTCTCCCTTCGGTAAAAACCCTTATCGGTAAGGGATGTCATTTTGCGGAAGTGGGTTGGTCACAACTTGTGCCTAATCAGTTGGCATTTTATACGATTCAAGGATTCAATTTAGGCTATAGGTATGAGTCTAAAAATGGGCATTTTATCAGTAAAGTAGTCTTTAATTTAGGCGCAACAGAAGACCTTTACCACCCATGGATAGGTATAAGCCTTGGCACTAAGTTTTAAATGATGGAACTATGAAAAATAGAGTATTTTTATTGTTATGTGTATTCCTTTATGAGGAAGCACAGTCTCAACCAGTTATTCCGAATACTACGGTAATTATTAAAGAAAACAAGACTCGTTCATCGCCTGCAACGAGCAAAAACTACGAAACAAAAAAGAAATCGTTTTATCGTAATGTACAATTTGATGTTTTACTTGGATCTTCTTGTATCTACGATTTAGGAAATGTATCGGACCAAACCAGATGGAATAAATTTTTGAAATTAACACCATGAGAAAACTATCCACATTGGCTATTTTTTTGTTGGCAACTACTCTTTGTTTTGCCCAACAAGACACCGCCAAACTAAAACGCCATACCGTCTATGTGGAGTTGGCTGGGGTGAGTTTTATTGGTGCAACGTTAAACTATGAATATACTATCTTGAAAAAAGGTATATTTAGGATACAATCAGGTCTTGCAACAGGTCTGGTGTATTACGGCCTTGAAAGTTATGGGAAGTACGGTGTGCCGATCATCCCTTCTTTAAAAGTACTCATTGGTAAAAAAATTCATTTTGGAGAGATAGGTGTTTTTTCTTTGGTGCCAGATATACAAGGGTATTACTTGGCAGATAAATTTTTTTAGGGTATCGTTATACCCCCCTAAATGTACCGCTTGTTGTGCGGATTTCATTAAATAAAGTTCTTGTGGGTGATCAATCTTTTTTTTGGGGAGGCCTTGCGTTTGGGTTTAAATTTTAATTAATATTTTATGAGTAAATATAAATTCATTTCTTTGTTATTTATACTGATTTTTGTCAAAGTGGCATTGCCGCAGCCATCAATACCAAATACAACAGTAATAATCAAGGAGAACAGGCATTTTAGTAGCCCCTCTACTAGTAAGAATTATGAAACAAAACACAAATCGTTTTACCGTAATGTTCAATTTGATGTTCTTTTAGGTTCGTCTTGCGTTTATGACGTAGGCTCTGACGATCAATTAGACTGGTCTAAATTTTTGAAATTGACTACTACTCAATGCCCTATCCAGCAAATGAACAATGTTCGTTTGGGATAGAGGTATGATTTAACCCAATCAGCATTTCAATATGGGTTTTATGCACACATGAATCATGTTCCCTCGTACTGTGGAAATGAAGGGAGAGGGCAAGAATTTCGACCATTTGACCAGTTTTATCAACCCTCAGAAACTGCACACATAGAAATGATGTTTTCTAAAAAAGGATACACCGTAAAAGTAGATGGAGAAGCGATACATGTATATCGTGATGTTTTTTCATGGACGCCTGATGATGGCGAAACAACAAAATTACGAGTTAGCGCTTATTTTGGTGGGCAAGAAAAGACCCCACAAAAAATGTTTTTAAATGCTTCAAATATTGTATTGGACGACCTTGATTATGCAATAAGTGACAATGAACGTTGTGCTACCAATCACTATTTTATGAATAGCATTTTTAATTTTGGAGAAACATTAGTGTATTACGCTACTGAAGATATTTTTGTACCAGTTGCGATGGAAGCGCAGTTAAGCGAGAGGTTAAAGGACTCTCGCAACGAAACCTCAGTTTCTCCTTTTTTTGAAGTACGCTCGGGAAGCGCGGTACATTTATGGGCAGGAGGAGATGTAATATGGTCTTCTGGTTTCTCTTGTTTAGGTGGTGCAGAAATGACTTGTATTTCTAATGTTCCAGCGGCAGCTGCCTGTGTGCGTTGTAACCCAAGTGCAACCTGTAAAACAACAGAGGCGTTAACCCAAGAAGAAAAAGATGAAATATTAGCTTCTTTCGGTGTGTCAGATACGATGGCAAATGAAGAGCTTCCAAATGAATATATTGAGCCGGACTACGAAGAAGAAACAGAAACAGCGTTGCCTTATTTCGAGGTGTAATAGACAAATAGTAGGCTGATTTTAATTGTTTTTTTTCAAGTGGACAAATAGTAGGCTTTAATTCATCCAGTTTTTGGCTATCAAATTCTGCTTTATTATCTTTGATTTATCAAGTTAAACAGAGGTTGGCTCTGCTGGAGAGCAACCAATCAAGGGATAGCCTTGATGGCTGACGAAAACGTCAAAAAAAGGAGTGCTTTTAAGTGCTCCTTTTTGACATTTTCAGAAGCCTTTATGCCTTAAAAAACTCATCAATAAATTTGCATTTTCTTGTCAATGATAATCCATTATGATTCCTTAATTTATTTTTTAAATCTGAAAAATGTCCATCAATTGCATTGGTGGTATTTGGTATATTTAGTTCAAAATAATCATACCAAGTAAAAAGCCATTTTAAGTTGGTTTTTAGGCTTCGATAAGCACTCCTTAATCGTTTATGTGTGTAATGACTTTTTCCTGTTTCTGGGTTGATTGTTCTCTCTTCCAAAAATGGCTTCCATTTTGCAAACCAAAGTTCCAACCCACCTTCAAAAGACTCCCTATCTGTCAGCTTCATCATTGAAACAAGTTCTTTTAGCTCAATAGAAGCAGGTAGTTTAGGGTTTTTAGTTATATATCTTCTTATTATTGCTACTTGATGAAACTGACACATTTGAACAGGTATTGAAGTGAAAGATTGGAGCAGGCCTTTGCGGCCGTCACAAACAATCCCTACAACTTGAAAACCTTGTTTTTTCAATTCATTTATGCCTTGAATATAAAGAGAGTTGGTCTCATTTTTCACGTAGTATTTTAAAAGGTTTTCTTTAGTGTAGGCATCTTTAAAAAGCATTGCTCCAAAGCATCTTCCCCAGTAAGTTGTATCCATCAAAACAACAACTTTTCTCGGGGCTTTTTTTGGTGTCAAAACTTGGTGTAAATCTATTTTTCTCTGGATAGTTCGTTTGGAACAATTATACTTCTTAGCTAACTGTATATAAGTCTGTTTTCCCTTGGTATATTCCTCCCAAATAATAGATGGAAGTTAACCTATTCCTCCTGAAAATTGTTTCTTACAGACACAACATTTATACATCTGCTTTCCTCTGAGAATACCATTCTTTTTAGTAATTGAACTCTCGCAATAAATACATTTTTTTTATTCAAAGCCTTTGATTTGTGATTAGACCAACAAACATAAGGGGTGCAGAAGTTCCTAGCCTACTATTTGTCCATTAAGCCTATTTCGATGAAAATGTTTACGTATATCCCAACCCTAGTACAGGCTCGTTTCATGTAGATATTATCAATTTTTCAGAAGTGGTAAACATCGAAATTGTTGATGCTACAGGTAGAGTGGTAC
>JAESTK010000203.1 GCA_016763645.1 Flavobacteriales bacterium | reverse complement strand
TTTTGCTCGGCTAGAGAAATGCAGAAGACTTTGGAAAAACTGCGAGAGAAAACTCAATAACAGCCTTCAGTTTGTCGTACTTGCATTCATCGCCATTATAGTGAAAAGATTATGAACAGGTTCTTAGACAATAATGGTATTCTTTCCGGATCTTTTTACATTTCTCCGTTAAAAGAAGTAGGGAAAAAAGTGATTGTGTACCTTTGGAAGGTAAAACAAATCCCGTACACAGTTCATTCGTCAGAAATTCGATTCAATGAAGTTTTAATACACAACTAAAGATAGAGCTATGTTAGACAAAATAGGAATTGCAAAAAGAATTGCAAAAGAATTACAAGATGGTTGGTACGTGAATCTTGGGATAGGTATTCCAACCCTTGTAGCTAATTACATCCCGCAAGGAATTAGTGTAGAGTTTCAGTCAGAGAACGGATTACTTGGTATGGGACCTTTTCCTTATGACGGAGAAGAAGATGCCGATATGATAAACGCGGGGAAACAAACTGTTACACTTTTGCCAGGGGCATCACTTTTCGATTCTTCAACTAGCTTTGCTATGATTCGCGGTCAGCACGTTCAATTAACCGTACTTGGAGCGATGGAAGTTGCTGAGAATGGAGATATAGCCAACTGGAAAATTCCTGGAAAAATGGTAAAAGGCATGGGCGGTGCAATGGATTTAGTAGCTTCTGCTGAAAATATTATTGTTGCCATGATGCACACCAACAAGAAAGGTGAATCTAAAATTTTAACAAAATGTTCATTACCTCTAACCGGTGTTGGTTGTGTGAAAAAAGTTATAACTAACCTCGCAGTTCTTGAAATAAAAAACGGTGCGTTTCATTTATTAGAAAGAGCCCCAGGAATTTCTGTAGAAGAAATACAAAACGCAACTGAAGGTAATTTAATTGTTGACGGAGAAATTCCAGAAATGGGGTTGGATTAAACCTTTTCTTCTTTTTTCGCAGCGATTGCCGCCTTAATATCTGCCAATTCCCCTTTAGGAATAGCAATAATTAACCCTTTTGTGTACTCTGATTGAGGATTATTGTAGATTTCATCTGCATCACCCATCTCTTCTATTTTACCCTCGTTCATTACTATCATTCTATCCGCCATAAATTTTACAACCGATAAATCATGTGAGATAAAGATATAGGTAAACTTAAACTCATCACGAAGTTCGTTTAATAAGTTTAGGACTTGCGCTTGTACTGAAACATCAAGTGCTGAAACGGATTCATCACATATAATAAATTGAGGGTTTAATGCCAACGAACGGGCTATACAAATTCGCTGACGCTGACCTCCAGAAAATTCGTGTGGGTAACGATAAAAGTGTTCTTCACCCATATTCACTCTTTCGAGTAACTCAATTACTCTGTCTTTTCTTTCTTCTTCTGAATCCAAAATCCCATGCACGCGCATTGGCTCCATTATCGCTTCACCTACCGTTAATCTGGGATTTAACGAAGAATATGGATCTTGAAAAATAATCTGCATATCTTTTCGATAGCTTCTCATTTCTTGCGAAGAAAGGGTGCTTAAATCTGTCCCTTTGTAAATAATTTGACCGCCATCATTGTCAATAAGTCTTAATATAGTTCTTCCTAATGTTGTTTTACCACATCCAGATTCTCCGACCAATCCAAGCGTTTCGCCAGGGTATATATCGAATGTAACATCGTCAACAGCTTTGACTACTTTAGTGACTTTTCCAAAAATATTTCTTTCTAAAGGAAAATATGTTTTTAAATTTTTGACCTGTAAAACAGGCTCATTAGCGTACATTTCTTCATGGCGTTTTCTCCGTTCTTCCTTCGAAATAACCAATTTACCTACAACCTGCTCAACAGACTTGTCAAGCTCTTGTAAATCGCCTTCTACATCAACTTGCATAAAATCGTTGATGGTAGGCAGCCAATGTAACCGCTTGTTCATTGGCGGCCGGCAAGCCAATAATCCTTTTGTATAAGGGTGTTGAGGGTTTGAAAAAATATCCCAAACGCTACCTTGCTCCACAATTTTTCCTTTATACATTACCACTACTTTGTCTGCTAATTCTGCAACAACACCAAGATCATGAGTAATGAACAATATACCCATATCTTGCTCTCGTTGCAATTGTTGCATTAACTCCAAAATTGTTTTCTGAACCGTAACGTCTAATGCTGTAGTTGGCTCATCAGCAATCAATATTTGAGGTTGGCAAGACATAGCCATTGCAATCATTACCCTTTGTTTTTGTCCTCCAGATATTTGGTGAGGGTAAGCATAAAACATGGCTTCTGGACGAGGTAATTCAACTTGCTTAAACAGTGCAATTGTTTTTGCTTTTGCTTGTTCTTTCGATACTTTTTGATGAAGTGTTATTGCTTCCATCACTTGATTACCACAAGTGTAAACTGGGTTAAGTGAGGTCATCGGTTCTTGAAAAATCATGGCGATATCGTTGCCGCGAAGCCCTCTCATTTCACTTTCCGAAATTTTTGTTAAGTCTACACTATCACCTTCCTTTTTATGAAAAATAATCTCTCCGTTTGTGATTTTTCCTGGAGGATCTGGAATTAATCGCATTACAGAAAGTGATGTTACCGATTTTCCTGAACCCGATTCACCAACAATACCAATAGTTTCTCCTCGATTTAAAGTGAAACTGATATTATTAACTGCCTTTACAATCTCATCTTCGGTATGAAACTCGGTAACAAGATTTTTAACTTCTAATAATATATTTTGGTTTTCCAATTTTTCTAAGCCTAAATTAGAAAGTAAAAATAGGGCATATCTACTTATGAAACAATCTATTAGATAATATTTAGACTATTTACCATTTTTTGCCGATGAATTTATTGTGGTTTTGGCAGTTGTACAATGATTGTTCGCCTAACAAATTTTTAGAAGAAAGTCAAGCTTATAACTCGCTAATCCGCAGTTCTAAACTGCTCTAAAAAGCGGACAACATTTTCGAAAAACAAGCGAAGGTCGTTTACTTTGTATTTAAGCATCGCAATTCGCTCAATGCCCATTCCAAAAGCATAACCAGTATATTCCTCTGGGTCTATTCCGCAGTTTACAAGAACGTTAGGATCAACCATTCCACAACCTAATATCTCAACGTAGCCAGTATATTTACAGATATTACAGCCCTTTCCCGAACAGATATTGCACGAGATATCCATTTCGGCACTTGGCTCAGTAAACGGAAAATAAGATGGGCGTAAACGTATCTCTGTTTTTTCGCCAAACATTTCTTTTGCAAAATAAAGCAGTGTTTGTTTTAAATCAGCAAACGAGACATTTTTATCAATATATAGCCCTTCCACTTGGTGAAAAATACAATGCGCTCTAGCAGAAATTGCTTCGTTTCTAAAAACCCTTCCTGGAGAAATGGTACGAATTGGTGGTTCACCGTTTTCCATTACCCGCACTTGAACCGAAGAAGTATGTGTTCTTAGCGCAATATCTGGATTTCGCTCAACAAAAAAGGTGTCTTGCATATCTCTTGCCGGATGTTCTTCTGGAAAATTAAGGGCTGTAAAATTGTGAAAATCATCTTCAATTTCTGGACCTTCGGATACGGTAAATCCTATTTTCGAAAATATTTCGATTATCTCATTTCGAACAATCGACAGAGGGTGTCTCGATCCCTGCCCAATAGAATTCACGGGACGAGTGGCATCAATATCCGTATCGATAGATTTTGAACTAGATGCCGCTCCGCTTTTTAACGAGCTAATTTTTTCTTCTGCTTTGTTTTTAAGTTCGTTTAGCTTTTGTCCAAAAGCTTTTTTTTGCTCGTTGGGTACCGATTTAAAATCAGCAAACAGTGCTTTTATAGCACCTTTTTGCCCCAAATATTTTATACGAAGTTGCTCTACTTCTTCGGTAGTATTGGCGACCAATTGATCAACTTCGGCTAGTATTTTATCAACTTTTTCGAGCATCAAATTAATTTAGACTGCAAAAATAGGGTTTTGGTTGAGTTGAACGCTAGAAGTCAGAAGTTTGAAACGGAAAGTTGATAGGAACATGGGCTAACCAATGCCAGTCGTTTAATTCAGAACTTTCATAGTTACCTTAATATCAGTAATTGGTCTATCACCTTGAAGCGTTGCAACAGCAGCAATTTCATCAATAATCTCTAAGCCCTGTATAACTTCTCCAAAAATGGTATAGCCTCCATCAAGGTGAGGTGTTCCGCCAATATCTTCATATGTTTTTAGCTGTTCGGGGGTATATGCAGTTGGGTTTTTGTCATACTCCATTTTGATGATTGGCTCGATTTCTCTAGTTAGCTCGTTCATCGCCTCTTGATTTTGGTCTTGTTTTATAACGGTAAGTCGATCTAAATATGCCTTGTTTTCGGGCTTTTGAAAAAATGCATTCATTAGTTTTTGTTTCTCAATATTCATGTTTCGTTGCTGAAAGCGAGCCATATCGGTCGCGGAATATTTTCGCCCTTGAACTAAATAAAATTGAGACCCCGAACTTCTTTTCTCTGGATTTACGTTGTCTGGCTGCCTAGCAGCTACCAACACTCCTTTTTTATGGATGAATTTCGAATTGAATTCGGCTGGTATGGTGTACCCTGGACCACCATTTCCTAATTTTACTTCAGGAGCAGCGCCAATCGAATTTGGATCTCCTCCTTGAATCATAAACTGATTCATAACGCGATGAAACAACGTACCATCGTAAAAACCATCGTTAACTAGCTTTATAAAGTTATCTCGGTGTAAAGGAGTTTCGTTGTATAATTTCACTTTAATTACGCCATAACTGGTAGTAATTTCTACAATTTTTTCGGTTTCATTCATAAAAGAAGAAAACGAAATCGCGGCTATTAATAAAAATGGGATTACTACTTTGAATTTCATCACGTTAAAATTTACTATCTTTGTTATTAACTAAATTAGAGTTGCTACGTATTAAAGCAATTATAAGCATAATTTTACGACTATGAAGCGAGTATTTAAACAGTTAGCCTTTATTCCTTTAGTCCTATTGGGACTTGTGATTGGAATTTCTTCATGTGGCAAAAAAGACCCGGCAAAAGCTGAAATTACTGTTGTTGACGAAAACGATGAAAGAATTGAAGGTGCGACAGTGAATATAATTTGTACTCCGATTGAAAAATCGAAATGTAAGGAAGGAACCGAACAAGATGGAATCACTAATTCGTCAGGTAAAGTAGAATTTGAGTGGGAGCATCCTGCGATTTATGGGTCAAAAAATGTTGGCTTTGCTGTATTAAAAGTTGAAGCGTACAAGGATTCTAGTGGCATATTTTGTTTCAATTCGGTCGACTCCTTGGGGCAAGATACCATAATTTGTTTTGATTCAACATTCCAAAAATTTGGCTCTACATTTATCGAATTGCAAATTGAAAAGACGGCAAAAGAAACGATAACAATTGTACAAGAATAAATTAGGGTAAGTCTTTAAAATAATTAAGAATTGCCTCTTTAATTAGATAATCTTGCTCCTCATCCGAAAGGTTGGGGAGTTTTTTATTTCTATCCCAATGGGGCCATCCATCTTTGTCGTTTCCCGTATATGTATAATATCCATAGTCGCTAAGCAAGCTGCATATCGCGATGTGCATCATTTCTAATTTCTGGTCTTTTGCTAGCTTATCGGGCACCTTACCATATTCCTGAATTCCGATTAAGAATAAGATGGCTTCTAAATTGGCATCCATACCAAATTGTTTAGAAATTTTGGCGGCAAGAGTATTCCAAGCGTTTTGTAAATCCACATTCATTTGTGCAAATATATTATAAGAGGGGTCTTTTGTAGGTAATTACCCGACTACCTTTGGTTTTGTGAATTACATTGACATAGCTATTACCATTCCCTTGATTTGGGGAGCGTATAAGGGGTTTACCAAGGGGCTAATTATCGAATTAGCATCTGTTATCGCACTAATTTTAGGAGGCTACGTGGGTATGCACTTTTCGGGTATTACATCAAAATACCTCAACCAGGTTGTAACGATTGAAGAATCCTTTATGCCTATCGTTTCTTTTACCGTTACTTTTATTGTAGTAGTGTTGGTCTTTTATCTTTTGGCAAAAATTTTAGAAAAGATAATTAACCTCGTTGCGTTGAAATTGATAAACAAGATTTCTGGGTCTATATTTGGTGTAGCAAAAGCTGCATTCATTGTTAGTCTTATTTTGGTGTTGATCGAAAGTGTTGATCAAAAATTAGAATTGATCTCCAAAGAGACAAAAGAAAACTCAGTGCTTTATGCTCCAATTGGAGCAATTGCTCCTGCAATAATACCAGCGGTAAAAGAGCTAGATCTGCTAAAAGAGGCCGTAGATAACGTTCCCGAAATAATTGAAGCTACTCTGTAATTGCTTTAATTCCTGGTAATTCTTTTCCTTCTAAATATTCTAACATCGCCCCACCGCCCGTAGAAACATGACTCACTTGGTCGGCTAGGTTGAATAAGTTGATGGCAGCTACAGAATCGCCTCCACCAATTAAAGAAAATGCACCATTCTTAGTTGCGTTAGCGATAGCAAGGGCAACTTGTTTGGTTCCTTCTCGAAAATTTTCCATTTCGAAAACCCCCATAGGCCCATTCCACAATACGGTTTTAGAATTTTCGATACAAGTAACATAGGCTACAATAGCTTTTGGACCAATATCCAGCCCCATCCAATTATCGGGAATACTAATCGATTCGCAAGTCATTTTATTAGCCGCATTAGCAAAACTATCTGCAGCAACAGTATCTTTAGGGAGAATCAACTGAACCTTTTTTTCTTTTGCTTTTGCAATAATTTCTTTTGCGGTTTCTAAATAGTCGTTTTCAACTAAAGAGGTGCCCACATTACCGACCATCGCTTTCACAAAAGTGTAAGTCATTCCCCCTCCAATAATCAAATTATCAACCTTTTCTAGTAATTCATTTATGATGATAATTTTCGAGGAAACCTTGGCTCCACCAACAATTGCTGTAACAGGCGAAACGCTTTCGTGCAGTACTTTCGATACACTTTCTATTTCCTTTTCGATTAAGTAACCATACATTTTAACGTTCGGAAAATATTGTGCAATAATTGTAGTCGAGGCGTGAGCTCTGTGTGCTGTTCCGAACGCATCGTTTACATAAACGTCTGCTAAATTGGCCAGTTGTTTAGCAAAAACATCGGAACCAGCGGTTTCGTGTTTATAAAAACGAAGGTTTTCTAACAACAACACACTCCCCGAAACCAAACGATTAGCCTTTTCTTCTGCCGCTGTTCCAATACAATCTTCCGAAAAATCAACATCTTTATTCAATAATTTACTCAGCGAAGGAAGAATGTGTTTTAATGAAAATTTATCTTCCGGACCATTTTTTGGCCGCCCCAAATGAGACATCAATATAACGGAACCACCGTCATCAATAATTTTATTTATTGTTGGAATCGAGGCTCTAATTCTAGTGTCGTCTGTTATATCCAAAGTTTCTTTATTAAGAGGAACATTAAAATCAACCCGAACGATGGCTTTCTTTCCTGCAAAATTATAATCGGCAAAATGTATCATATTGATAAGAGTTAAAGAATTTCAAAAGTACTTCAAAAAGAAAAATAATAGGCTCCGCTGAGCTTGAAATTTATAATTTTACGGCTATGCAATTCAATAAGATTGTCGGTCAAAAAAAGGTTAAAGAATCGTTGATTCAAACCATAAAAGAAAACAGGGTGAGCCACGCTCAGCTGTATGTTGAACAGCCTGGAAGTGGTGCTTTACCTCTTGCGATTGCCTATTCACAGTACCTATGTTGCGAAAATCAATCAGAAATCGATTCTTGCGGAACGTGCCCGTCTTGTCTAAAATATCAAAAGTTAGAGCATCCCGATTTACATTGTTTTTACCCGGTAAACACAAATCCAAGAAATCCTAAGCCTCCTGTTTTTAGCAAAGATTTTGCTACTGAATGGAGGGAATTTGTTGCGAATAGTCCCTATTCTTCATTATTCGATTGGCTAAAATCGTTAGATATTGAAAATAAACAAGGAAATATTAGCGCTAAAGAAAGTCAAAAGATCATCAATAGTTTAACCTTAAAGAGCTTCGAATCGCCTTATAAAGTTTGTATTATTTGGATGGTAGAAAAACTTAACGTTGCGGCAGCAAACAAACTACTTAAGGTGTTAGAAGAACCGCCAGAAAAAACATTATTTATTTTAACAACAGAAAATTACGAATCGATATTGCCTACAATCATTTCTCGTGTTCAAATGGTGCAACTCGAAAAACTAAATAATAATGATATAGCACTGGCTTTGCAGAATAACTATAATGTAGAACCTGCTGTGGCATTAAATTATGCACAATTAAGTGAAGGGAATTTTGCATATGCCCTTGAGATGGCAAACATGGGGCATGATGAAGAAGAGCTCATGGATGATTTTAGGGCTTGGATGCTACTTTGTTTTAGCCGTAATGTTGCAGGTATAAATAACTGGGTTGAAGATACTTCAGGCATTGGTCGAGTACGCCAAATCAACTTCTTAAAGTACGCTTTATCAACTTTTAGAAAAGCACTCTTACAAAATTTTAGCGGGTTAGATGTCGTTCCTGTTTTGCACCATGAAAAAGATTTTTTACTCAAATTCTCAAAATTTGTTCATGAGGGAAATACCATTCCGTTAATAGACGAATTTAGTCTGGCAATCCAACATATTGAAAGAAACGTAAACGCCAAAATTGTGTTTATGGATTTATCCCTCAAGGTATTACAACTGCTAATTAAGAAAGTTCCACAAGTTGCTAAATAGATGTTACATTTGTTTGATTCAAGATTAAGAGACTATGGGATGTAGTGGTTGTTCATCAGGAGGTTGCGGCACATTGCCCGCGGGATGTAAAAACAATGGTTCTTGCGGAAGTGGTGGCTGTAATAAATTAGACGTATTTAATTGGTTGGCAGGAATGGAATTGCCAACAGGAGCAACGCGATGCAATAAAGTTGAAGTTCGATTTAAGAGTTCCAGAAAAGAATTTTATTCGATAGACCAAGGTCTAGAACTGCATCAAGGAGATGTTGTTGCGGTTGAGTCTACCTCAGGCCATGATGTTGGAATTGTTTCTTTGTCGGGGGAGTTGGTGAAACTTCAAATGGAGAAAAAAGGCGTAAATTTTGACTCTAAGGAAATCAAGAAAATATACCGTAAAGCAAAACAAGCAGATGTCGATAAATGGCAAGAAGCGCAAGGTTTTGAAAAAGAAACAATGTTTGCCTCACGAAAAATTGCAAGTGAGCTAAAGTTAGAAATGAAAATTAGTGATGTTGAGTATCAAGGCGATGGCTCAAAAGCTACTTTTTATTACACTGCTGAGGGTCGAGTCGATTTTAGAGAATTGATTAAAAAATTAGCCGATAAATTCAAAGTCCGAATTGATATGCGACAAATTGGTGCGCGGCAAGAAGCAGGTAGACTTGGTGGCATAGGCTCTTGCGGGCGAGAATTATGTTGCTCAACATGGTTAACAGATTTCAGGTCGGTATCAACCAGTGCGGCAAGGTACCAGCAACTTTCTTTAAATCCGTTAAAGTTAGCCGGCCAATGTGGCAAGCTGAAGTGTTGCCTCAACTATGAGTTGGATACATATATGGATGCGCTAAAAGACTTTCCGAAAGGAGATGTTAAACTCGACACAAAAAAAGGACGGGCATATCTCCAAAAGACAGATATTTTTATGCGAACCATGTGGTTCGTTTATAAAGATGATTTCAATAATTTTATACCTCTATCGGTAGATCGAGTTAAAGAAATTTTAGAGCTAAATAAGGAAGGTAAAAAGCCAGAAGATTTAAAAGCATTTATTCAAGTTGTTAAGCAAGATACTTTACCCGACTACGAAAACGTAGTTGGGCAAGATAGCCTTACCCGTTTCGACACAAAGAAAAATAAGCGCAACAAGAATAAAAGCAGAAATAAAAAGTGGAAAAATAAGCCAGGATCATCGCAAAACAAAAACAAAGGTGGTCAGTAATAAAAGTAAGTTTTTTATAGCTTTAGTCTTTGCTGGAATAGTGATAGGCTGCGATTCAGAGAAATATTTTGAAGAATATAAAAAAATCGAAAATGCTTCGTGGGCGGCTAAAAAACAATTGTCGTTTAAAGTAGAATCAATCGATACACATATAGAATACAATCTCTTTTTGTTAGTAAGAAACACAAAAACCTACACGTATCAAAACTTATATCTTTTTATGGACATCATGTCTCCTTCAGGTAAAATGGAAAGAGATACTATTGAATGTTTGCTTGCAGATATTACAGGTAAATGGTATGGCGACCATGCGGGGGATATTGTTGATAATAAAATCTGGTTTAAAACCAACTATCAATTTTCTGAATTGGGCACATATCGGTTCACGTTTGAACAAGCCATGCGAGAAGAGTCGCTTACTGAAATTATAGATTTCGGATTACGAATAGAGAAGAAACAATAAAGCCTTTCCAACTAGTTGAAAAGGCTTTTATCTTTAAGGGTGGTATCTTTATTGTCCTTGCGCTGTTATCGCAGTACCCTCACTTAATTCTTTGAAATAAACAATAGAAAAATCTCTATGGTTCATAGGGTTTGTATAGAAATTACGAACGTTAGACTGTATCAATTTGTATTTCTCGTTGTACCACAAAACCATTATTGGCGCATCTTCCATCATAATTGCTTCTGCCTGAGCTAAAAGAGCATAACTTTCTTCTTTAGATTGAGCAACTAATGCTTGTTCGTATAATTTATCATACTCTGCATTTTTGTAGCGTGTAACATTCGGATACGAAGGTTCACTTAAATCTTCAGGAACATATTTTCCGTAAAATAAAAACAAAAAGTTTTGAGGGTTTGGGTAATCAGCTAACCACGCACTTCTAAATATGTCGGATCGACCATATTGTTCATCCTTTATTTTTTGAGCAAAAGGCACAACTTCTAAATCGATATTTACATTTAAATTATCCATTAATTGTTTTTGAATTTCGAAAGCAACGCTGGTGTTTTTATGACCCCCACTGTTTAATTCTAACTTAAGAGTAGGGAAATTCATCCCATTAGGGTATCCTGCCTCTGCCATTAGCTCTTTAGCTTTATTTAAATCGTAAGTATACCCTCCTATTGAACTAATATCGTAGCCACTAAAAATGGGAGGACATATTCCATTCTCACCAGGACCATAAGCTTCTCCTTTTAATACTTTATCAATAATTTTATTTCTATCGATAGCATAATTTAAAGCTTGTCGCACTCGTTTGTCAGATAAAGCTTCGTGTTGGGTATTGAACTCATAATATTCGGTTCCCATTGTAGGACCACGGTCTAATAAAAATTTAGGCGGTTTATTTTGAAAGTTAGCAATTTGCTGCTCAACGATTTTACGAATAGATTCTGCAGGAAGACCGTCCACAATGTGTAAGTTTCCTTTTTCGAATTCTTCTAATTCAGCTTTTTTAGAGTCTATAATTATTATTTGCAGTGAATCTAAAAATGGCAATTGATTTCCTAAAGAATCAAACTGGTGGTAGTTTGGATTTCGAATTAAAACAATTTTACTCGCGTCATTTATTTTTTGACCTATAGGAATCATAAAAGGCCCTGTGCCAACGGTCATTTCCGTGCCATATTTTTTATATGCTTCTGCTGGAACAATTGAAAGAGCAGGGCTAGTAAGCACAGAAAGAAACGGAGAAAACGCATTAACTAGCGTTAGTTGTATGGTATAATCATCAACAACGCTAACGCCTTCTATTCCTCCTTCTTGGGCCCCTGCGTAATATTCATTAGCGCCAAGTAATCGATCTTGTAAAGTAGAGACAAACATTACATTTTGTTCGTGTTTAGTACAAGCTAGCTCAAATGAAAACTGAATATCATTTGCTGTTAATTCACGACCTTCTCCGCCAAAAGCTTCGTCATCATGAAATTTAATCCCTCTTTTGATTTTAAATGTGTAAATCAGTCCATCTTCGCTAATCTTCCAACTTTCAGCAATCGCAGATTTAATAACCAGTGTTTTTGCATCAAATTTTACTAAAGATTCGAAAACATGAGAAGCTACAGTATGGGTATAGACATCAAGTATACTTGGAGGAAAAAGCGTATGTAAATTTTCACTTTGGCTAATATTTAGCGTTCCTCCGTACACCTTCCCCCCTTTTGCCTCTGCTACTTTACTATCAGGTGTTGAATTCGAACTGCCAGAATCACCCGAACAGGAAGAAAAAACAAGCACAATACCAATACATATCGCGAAAAATCCTCTCATATTTGTAATTAAATTTTAATACTAAAACTAGTAGAGAACAAGAATAAGAATTAATTGAATAAAAATACAAAATTATTTCAGATAAATTGATAAGTCTCAATACTTTGAGGCATAATTGGGTCGAAGCAAGAAAAATATGAAGTTTTATTTTGAAAAACTAAAATTTGGTTATAATATTGCGCTCGATAAAAAGCGGGAATCTGCAAACGAACAAACATGAAAAAGGTATTAACAGTAATTGCTTTTACACTTGTAACCTTAGTCTCCATGGCGGGCACCATCGTTTTAGAAGGCAACTATCAAGGTAAAAATTTATATGTGCAAAACCCATTTGCTGGTTCAGGAGTAGGTTTTTGTACTTACGAAGTAACTGTTAACGGAAGCGTTACTACCGATGAAATCAATTCTAGTGCGTTTGAAATTGACTTTACCAACTTTCAATTACAAATAGGAGAAAAGGTAGTTGTCGCTATTAAGCACAAAGATGATTGTCGCCCGAAAGTATTAAATCCAGAAGTACTAAAACCAAAAAGTACGTTTG
The DNA here is from genome assembly GCA_016763645.1 of Flavobacteriales bacterium. Classification (GTDB taxonomy): domain Bacteria; phylum Bacteroidota; class Bacteroidia; order Flavobacteriales_G; family NORP312; genus NORP312. The sequence goes on along the minus strand of JAESTK010000203.1, from coordinate 1,163 downwards.
AAGTTACTTCGATGAAAGTAAGTAAAGAAGGCGTTTTGGAATGGCAAACGAAAAGCGAAACAGGTAAATTAACCTTTGTTATTGAGCAATTTCGATGGAACAAATGGATTAAAATTGGTGAAGTAGAGGGCAAAGGCGTTGCTGACGCTAGTGATTATTCTTTTCAAACAACACCTCATTCTGGCGAGAATCAGTTTAGAGTTAAGCAAGTAGATTATACAGGTAAGCCAAGATATTCTAAGCCCGCTCGACACAGGTCGATGGAAGTAGAAATTACATTTAGCCCAATTAAAGTAAAAGACTTTGTCGATTTTACATCCGAAACCATGTTCGAAATTTACGATAGTTACGGTAACATTGTCAAAAAAGGATTTGCTAATAAAGTTGATGTTTCTAACCTAAGTAAGGGGATTTACTATTTGAACTACGATAATAGCACAAACAAATTTATTAAGAAATAATACAAAGCTAACTTCTTAAAAATGTGCTCCCTTTGAGGAGCATTTTTTTTGCCTAAAAAGTACATCATGACGAATAACATTGAACATATTGGAATTGCAGTAAAAGATTTGGAACAAGCCAAATCAGTGTACGAAAAATTACTTGGAACCCCCTGTTATAAGGTAGAAGAGGTAAATAGTGAAGGAGTTTCTACTGCGTTTTTTCAATCGGGAGTTAATAAAATCGAACTCTTAGAAGCAACAAACTCAGATAGCGCAGTTGCCAAGTTTATAGAAAAAAAAGGAGAAGGAATTCATCACATTGCTTTTGCTGTTAATGACATTAAATCAGAGATGAAAAGGTTAGCAAATGAAGGGTTTACTGTTCTAAATGATGAGCCAAAAAAAGGTGCCGATAATAAATTAGTTTGCTTTGTGCATCCCAAAGGAACTAATGGCGTATTGATTGAACTATGTCAAGAGATTAAATAGATTTCCTTTTTCATCAAATAAATTGGTAATGCACCCACTTGTGTGATGAATTACATTTATTCCCATAGACTTTGCTGATGAAACATGTTGAGGAGAATCATCAGTAAAAATCACACCTTCTTAGAAGGTGGCTTTGGGATAGCCCCCATAGGGGGCCGGACACGTCAGTTTAAAAGTCAAACTTCTGTTGTTGATCCTCAACTTTCTTCTCTTCCTTTTCTTGATGCTTAA
>JAESTK010000330.1 GCA_016763645.1 Flavobacteriales bacterium | reverse complement strand
TAAACATAACATAAATTTCCTCCATAATTAATTGAAAAAATACAGACTCCTTTTTGTCCACATGAGAAAAACTAGCTAAATACAGACTCCTTTTTGTCTATTACACCCAAAGTTTTGACCTCTCCTCAAGGAGAGGTTGAAGCGGAAACCCACGAGGCAGAGCCTCGGGGAATTCTTTCTGATTAATCGAACTTAGGTTTATACAATCTCTATTCTACACTTATTCAATAACCAATCGCTTTACTACCATGTAACCATTTTGCTTGATGGTAACGAAATAAATTCCTGCAGCTGCACCTTTCCATTCAATTAATTCATTAGCCGATAAAATATTTTGCTGATGCAATTCTCTACCATCAATACCTGATATTGTGATTGAAGTATTATTCGCATTCCTGTCACTCAATTGTAACGTAAATATACCAGTAGATGGATTAGGATAAATTTCAGCCGATAATCTCGAATTTACATCCGTAATTCCTCCGCAAATTTCTACGGTTACTTGCACCGTTGAAGAATCATTAACGCATGGACTAATCCCTACTGCTACATAAGTAAAGTTGTACACTCCTATACCAATGCCGCTAGGCGCAAAAATAGAATCTGTTAATACTCCAGTGGCATCGTCATCAAGCCAAGTTCCTCCGATAGTTGCTGAACTATCTAATAATGTGTTCAAATCTAAACTCGACACATTAAAACAAACAATAGCTACACTATCTGTTCCTGCATCAGGAGACTCATTAACTGTTATTGTAACCGAAGACACATCATCAGAACAACCAGTTGCAGAAGCAGTGTAGTCGAAATACCAATCACCCGTTCCAGCTGCAGCTGGAATAGAATTCCCAGCAATATAAGCGAACGAACCATTGTTATTTGTCCACGTCCAACTTCCTCCTGCATCTTGAGAACCGTCAAGTCCACTTTCTGGATCAACAAAAAACTGGTCCTCACATGACATAATAGCATTTGCTACTCCTGCGCTTGGTGCTGAAACAATTTGAACTGTAATAAAAGCTGTATCAACATCGCAACCAATATTTCCAGGTACTGCATAAGCAACGTTATAATTTCCTATGGTAACTGAAGTAACATCAAAGATACTATCCGTTAAAGCACCTGTAATGTCTAAATCAAGCCAAACTCCTCCCGTGTCAGGATTTGCCAATTCAGAAGCAAGGTTTAATGATGTCGCAGAAATACAAGCACTTGCCGTTGTGTTTCCTCCAGCATTTAGAGCTGCAGAAGCCATGACAACAACTACTGCTGAATCGATAGAACAAGCTGTACCGTTACCATCATCAACAGTGTATGTGTAAGAAATGGTATCTGCACCACCTAGGAATGGAAGAATTGTACTTCCAAAAGCGGTACCTGTCCATGTTCCGTTACTATCCAAGTAATTGGTTAAGCCATCGAATAAATCAACCGCTAAGTCAGATTGACAAATATTCATCGTACTTCCTGCGCCAGCTTCAGGTCCCACGATAACCGTTACAGAAACCGAGACTAAACTATCACAACCACTTACTACCGATGTTTGAACATCAGTATAGGTGCCTGGAGCTGTTTCGTAATTTCCCCCTAACAATACGCTATCTCCAGAACATATAGTTATAGCACCAGTTGCGGTAACAACAGAAGGTTCTGTAAGCGTAGTAACATTAGTTGCAGAACAACTTCCTGAGTTCACTGTAACGGTATAACTCATTGCATTTAAACCAGAAATAGTTGCGGTACTCATTCCGTTAGACCAAACGTAAGAATATAACGTACTCGGCCCACCAGATGCCGAAGCTGTAATCGCTCCATCCGTACCTCCATTACAATTAATGTTCGTTCCGTTTAATGATACCGTTATATTACACGCGGCAGGATCTGCTACAACGCCTGATGCAATTTGAGAACAAAAATTTCCAGAATTTTCAGTTATAGTAACCGTGGCTGTACCAGCACCAAGACCTGTTGCTACTTGAGAAACTTGTCCCGCATTATTCCATAAATAGGTATAACTAGAAGATGGTGAAACTACCGCTGTTGCTGTTCCATCAGTAGCTCCGGCAAAGGTTGCATCGACAACGGTAACGTTAAGACTTATTGCTGAGGGTTCTGAAAGTGTGTAAGACATTGTTTGAGAACAAAATCCTGAGGTCACTGTAACAGCATAAGAATTGGCAGGTAAACCTGTTATCATCCCTGTTGATAATCCGTTTGACCACATATAAGTATAAGTGCTTACTGGGCCACCTGAAGCTATAATCGATAGCGCCCCTTCCGAAACACCATTACAACTAACTGAGGTATTTACAGGGTTTGTAATAGTAAGAGGTGATGGTTCGACAATGGTAACGCTTACAGAAGCAATGCAACCACCGGCATCTGTAATAGTACAACCAGAAGTGCCTGACGATAATGCTGTTGCATTAGCAGTGGTTGCTCCATTAGTCCAGAATACAAAGTATCCTGAAGTACCTCCACTTATAGTTACCGTAGCACTTCCATCTGATGCGCCATTGCAACTTACACTTGTTGATGTTACAGAAACAGATAATGCCATTGGCTCCGTAATAGTATAACTACCCATTTGAGAACAACCACCATAAGAAACTGTTACATCATAATTATTGGCTGGTAACCCGGTAATTGTTGCTGTTGACATTCCGTTAGACCAGCTGTAAGAATAAGCAGTTCCGCCACCGCTGGGCGACAAGCTTATATTACCATCTGATACTCCATTACAAGAAATATCGTTTACTGTTTCGTTAAGTGTTATCGTTACACAAGGAGTTGTAAATGTTTCTGGTCCTGCCCAATTTGAAGTTGTTGTGAATGTACCGTTTGGGAATACAGAACCGCAAGTACTGTTGGTCGAACAACCATCTGTAGCATTTGGCCCACTAAACGTCCAAGCCAAAGTATCAAAAACACCCATGTTATTTACTTCACCATTGTTTCTGTACGCCCAACCATCAAGGTATTCCCAAACATTGGTAGCACAAGTCGGGTTAGTTGAACCTCCATTGGGGTCGCAATTAATATCTCCAAAAACGTCTATAACAGTTCCGTTAAGAAATAATTCAAAAGCATCATCTCCATTTACGTTAGATACACTACCCGTATAATCTGCCGAAAAACCCATATAATCTGCAAAACCTGTACTATCATAAGCAACATAAATGTATGCTCCCGCACTGACACTAACTGAAGGAAAAGTAAATTCCTGTCCATCTGTACCTCCTCCGTTATTTGCTGAACCTATTCCATATATACTCAAATCACCAATATCATCATGAGCATACAACTCAATACCCTTTGGTTCCCCTCCGGTTAACGGGCCATCATAAACGCCTGTTAGCATCAAAGACGATGAACAAACATCTCTTACATAAGCATCGTAAGTTGTTCCTGGAATAAGATTGGTAATGGTTTCAGTTGTTGTTACAGTAGCTACACCATTTCCTGTTGGTGTGCTTCCACTCAGCACAACCTCGGTTTCCCAAGCGGAAGCTCCACCTGTTGTCCAACTCATATCTGCTGAGGTTCCTGTAACATTAGTTACTGTTAAGTTTGTCGGAGTGGAACAAATTCCTGCTGCTTCAGTAAAAGTAACAGATATTGATGAGGATACTTCATCTCCTCCAGTGCTTCCTGTACCATCAACGGGCATTCCAACCGCATATAAAACAACATCGCCAGAACCTGCTGTGGGAGCTACCCAAGAATATTCAAAAAAGCCATCGGCATCTGTTCCTTGGTGTTCAGGGTATTCTCTACCATTTAAATTCGAAACTTGGTTAGTAGAACCAATAGCTGTGAAAGAACCTGCCTGCACATTTCCTGAAAGCAAAGCGACTGCTTGAGCTCCGTAGCTTGCAGGTGAACCCGTAGAATTTGAGACTTGAATTTCTAATGTGTACGTATTACCAGGAATATAACTCGTTACAATATTACTACTGGCGTCTTTTAACGTTGCGGTAACGCTTGGCCCGTAACTGCCACCAGAATGACACGCAGAACATGTTCCTGTACTTACTGGCGAACCGGTTCTGTCTTGCCCTGCCGCAGCACGCCCCCCAGATACACTAGAAAAAATTAGCCAAGAAACACAACTCAAAAAAGAAAGATAAAGGACACTTCGTTTCATAATATATTAGTTTTTATGTGAAAAATTAGACGTGCTAAGATAGGTATTTATAAGCAAGACCAGTATTTAGTCTTTAAGAAATTGGATATTTCTGGTTAGGCCTTCATACTTTGTCCGTTTCACAGCAGATTTTTGAAACACTTTTTGAAATACATCTTTTGTAATTTCTTGCCAATCTTGTTTCGTCATGTCCAATAAATCTGAGTGCGGATTAAATACTGGTTCTTGATGTAATGTAGAAAATCGATTCCATGGGCACACGTCTTGGCAGACATCGCAGCCGAACATCCAATTGTCAAATTTACCCTTCATGTCGTTAGGTAGCGATTCCTTTAATTCAATGGTGTAGTATGAAATGCACTTGCTTCCATCGACAATATGATTATCGACAATCGCATTGGTTGGACAAGCGTCTATACATTTAGTGCATGTACCACAATAGTCCTTTGTCATCGGGTTGTCGGGTTCTAATTCTAAATCAACAATTAACTCAGCTATAAAAAAGAATGAACCGTTACTTTTTGTAATCAAATTGGCATTTTTACCTATCCATCCTAGTCCACTTTTGTTTGCCCATGCTTTGTCTAGTACTGGTGCAGAATCGACAAATCCACGTCCGTTTACCTCTCCAATATTCTCTTGGATAAAGAAAATAAGCTCTTTCAGTTTCCCTTTTATTACATGATGATAATCGTGACCATAAGCGTATTTTGAGATTTTGGGAGCAGCGGAATCTGCTTGTTTTTCATCCGTATAATAATTGAGCATTAATGAAATTACCGACTTAGCATCATCAACCAATAAGCGTGGATCGAGCCGTTTGTCGAAATGGTTTTCCATATACTTCATTTCGCCATGCATGTTATTGTTTAACCAATTCTCTAAACGAGGTGCTTCCTCTTCTAAAAACTGTGCCTTAGAAATACCACAGAAAGAGAAGCCTAACCGGGAGGCTTCTTGTTTGATTAACTGGGTATGTGTTTGTTTAGACAAGGGTTAAAACAACCCTCCTTGGGATACTTTGGGAACTTTACCTAGGTGCTTATATGCCTTTTCGGTAACTTCTCGCCCTCTAGGTGTTCTTGATAAATATCCTTCTTGAATAAGGAATGGTTCGTAAACTTCTTCGATAGTGCCACCTTCTTCGCTTACCGCTGTTGCGATTGTTGTTAACCCAACGGGACCACCCTTAAATTTATCGATAATGGTTTCTAAAATTCGATTATCCATTTCATCAAGACCATGAGCATCTACATTTAAGGCTTCTAACGCAAATTTTGAAATTCTCATGTCAATCGTTCCATCGCCTTTTATTTGTGCAAAATCGCGAACCCTTCGCAACAACGCATTTGCTATTCTTGGCGTTCCCCTACTTCTACCAGCAATTTCTGCTGCTGCATTCTTATCAATTCTAATTTTAAGAATGTCGGATGACCGTTCTACAATTTTGGATAATAATTTAGCATCATAATAGCTGAGTCTAGAATTAATTCCAAACCTTGCTCTTAGCGGAGATGTTAACAGTCCTGAGCGAGTTGTTGCCCCGATTAAAGTAAATGGGTTTAATGTGATTTGAACCGTACGAGCATTAGGACCAGTATCAATCATTATATCGATTGAATAATCCTCCATTGCGGAGTACAAATATTCTTCTACAACAGGGCTTAGACGATGAATTTCGTCAATAAATAGGACATCTCCTTCTTCTAAATTAGTGAGTAAACCTGCTAAATCTCCCGGTTTATCAAGTACTGGACCAGAAGTTACTTTAAAACCAACACCAAGTTCATTGGCTATTATGTGTGCCAATGTTGTTTTTCCTAATCCTGGGGGGCCGTGTAACAATACATGGTCTAAAGCTTCTTCACGTTGTTTTGCTGCCTCTACAAAAATCTTTAGGTTACCTAAAATCTTTTCTTGCCCTGTAAAATCATCGAATTGTTTGGGACGGAGTACCCTTTCGATTTCCTTTTCGGTTACATCTAAATTGTCTGGGCTTGCATCGAGATTTTCGTTCATGTACTCAAAGGTAATATTAATCTTATTTGATGTTTGATTTTACGGCCTTGAAAAGAACCCTGCCAACAACTTAACTTTAAAAACATAAATTGGTGAGTTAAGGTTTTCAGCTAACGAATTGTTCCCAATAAAAACAAGCCGATACCCTACTCCAAAACCGACTCCCACCCATGGTATTGGCTTATACAGCCCAACGGAATACGGCTCGTAAAACAAAACAAATTTATTTTCGGTATCGGGTACGAACTGATAAAATGAACTTTCAGCTGTATATCGAGAATAACCCAACCCTATCATTACGGGAATACTTAGTTCCAGTTTGGGAGAATTGTAATATGTGTATTCGAAATAAGGTGAGACATATTGCAACACAAGTCTCGAATCTACTTTTTCCACTTTGCCTTCAATTACAATTCTTCTATCTTTTTTTATGTCAGAGATTAGCCAATTGTATCCTAACCCGATTTGCACTCTATCATTAAAATTGAGACCAAGTTTAATTCCAAATATTCTTGCGGGTTTATTCGTAATAAAAGATGTTCGTGCGTCTGCTCTCAAAACTAGTTTTGGTGTATACGAAAAACTAGTTTTGATACTATCGATAAACGGTTCACTACTTTGTGCTGATAACGATGTAGTGAAAAATAAACAGCTAATAACAAAAATGCCCTTAACTAATACGAATGATGGAATTGTATAATGATGGAATGGTAGAATGATAGAATGATAGAATGATAGAATATGAATCTCTGCTTTGCGAAATTTCATTCTCGCATTACCAAATTCAATCATTCAATCATTGAAAAATTAGTGTCCTCCACCGTCTTCTTCGCCTTCTTCGAGCGGTACCGTTTGAAGAACAAAATCTTCTGGTTTACCTGGCTTAGAAAAATCATATGCCCATCTATGTACCACGGGTAAGTCACCAGGCCAGTTTCCATGCCCCATTTCTACTGGGGTAGTCCATTCTAATGTATTGGCTCTCCATGGGTTTTGAATAGCTTTTTGTCCTCTAAAAATACTATAAAAGAAGTTAAAGAAGAAAATACACTGAGCAAATGCGCCCATAATCGCGAATACGCTTATTATCTGATCTAATGGTAATGCCTCATCGAACATCGGAAATTCTGAGTTGGTGTAATACCTTCTCGGAACGCCCATAATTCCAGTAAAGTGCATGGGGAAGAAAACCCCATAAGCTGCAACAAATGTTAACCAAAAATGAGCATATCCCAGTTTAGTGTTCATCATTCTACCGTACATTTTCGGAAACCAATGATATACCCCACCGAACATCGCCATTACGGATGACAATCCCATTACAACATGGAAGTGAGCGGTAACAAATAACGTATCGTGAATTGCGATATCTAATGCAGAATCAGCCAAGATAATACCTGTTACGCCTCCTGTTACAAAAGTTGATACCATCGCCACAGCAAATAACATTGCCGGAGTGTAAACGATGTTTCCCTTCCATAATGTAGTGATATAATTAAATGCTTTTACTGCTGACGGTATTGCAATGAGCAATGTTGTGAATGTAAACACGGCTCCTAAAAATGGATTCATGCCAGTCATAAACATGTGGTGTCCCCATACAATAAATGATAAGAAGCCAATAGCTAAAATTGACCCAACCATGGCTCTGTAACCAAAAACTGGTTTTCTAGAGTTAATGGCTATAATTTCAGAACTTAGACCAAGTGCAGGAAGAAGAACAATATACACCTCTGGATGACCTAAGAACCAAAATAAATGTTCGTATAATATCGGACTACCTCCATGAAAATCAAGAACCTGACCGTTAATGAAAATATCTGACAGGTAAAAACTTGTTCCTAACAACCTATCTGCCATTAGAAGCAATATCGCAGAAACTAGAACAGGGAAAGAAAGCACGCCCAATATTGCCGTTACAAATAATGCCCAGATTGATAACGGCAACCTCATCATCGTCATTCCTTTTGTTCTAAGGTTAATTATCGTTACAACGTAATTTAAGCCTCCTAACAAAGCTGAGACAACAAATAGTGTCATACTCAACAACCAAAGTGTCATTCCTAAACCTGAGCCAGGCATTGCTTCTGGCAATGCACTTAAAGGAGGGTAAATTGTCCACCCACCAGATGCAGGACCCGTTTCAATAAAAATTGAACAGAACATAATGCAACTAGAAAGAAAGAAGAACCAGTAAGACAGCATATTTAAAAATCCAGACGCCATATCTCTAGCTCCAACTTGCAATGGAATTAATAGATTAGCGAAGGTTCCGCTTAAACCCGCAGTAAGTAAAAAGAATACCATGATGGTACCATGAATAGTTACCAAGGCAAGGTACATGTTAGAGTCCATTACACCATCTGGTGCCCATTTATCTCCTAATAAAAAAGAAAATATTTTAAAACTTTCGCCTTGCCATCCCAGCTGTAAGCGAAACAGTGATGACATAGTCATACCGATAACTGCCATAAACATTCCTGTAATCAGGAATTGTTTAGCAATCATCTTGTGATCTTGACTAAATACGTATTTACTTATGAATGTCTCCTCTTCATGATGCTCGTCATGAGCATGGTGCTCATCGTGTGCGTGGGTTTCAGTTGACATATTTATTTATTTGCTATTAAGTATTATTCTTATTTTTTTTCAGCCATTAGTTTCTCTTCACTGTTTTCGAACAGTTCAGGAACTTGCGCCATAAAATCTTTTTGCTCTCCTAACCACTTATTGTATTCCTCCTCGGTTTCAACAATGATGTTCATTTGCATGTTGTAGTGCGAAGCACCACAAATTTTATTACACATCAACACATAGTGAAACTCTGGATCATCAAGCTCCTCTCTTTGTTGTTTAGTAGTCTTATTCGGAGTAAAATGAAAGAAAGTCATTTGCCCTGGAACAGTATTTATTTGCATTCTAAAATTTGGCATATAAGCTCCATGCAATACATCTTGAGACCTCAACTGAAAACTAATTTCTTTACCAATTGGTATGTGAAATTCACCTTTTACAATTTTATCATCTTTAGATGTCGGGTCTTCAACATCTATACCCAAGAAATTAGCACCCTCGATTAATCTTACGTGAGCATTTCCAACTTGATTATCTGCACCTCCGTATCTTGCCGTCCAATCAAATTGTTTTGAATACAATTCGATAACTATTGCGTCTTCACTTGGTTTGGTCATTATGGTTTCATACCAAAACATGATACCGTAAATGATAACTCCAGCCATTACAATAGACGGAACAAGAGTCCAAATAATTTCTAATTTTGTGCTATGCGTAACGTATTCAGGGACTCTATTAGCATCACGTCTGTACTTCCATGCAAAGTAGAACAATACAGCATTTACTACTAAGAACACAAAAACCACTAGTACAAAATTGATCATAAGCAAGTTATCGTATTTAACCCCATGAACAGAGCCATTAGGTTGCGCAGAACCTCCATATTCAACAACTAACCAACCAAAAAGAACAAACAAAACAATACCAAACCATAAATATAAATTGGCTTGCATTGTATTGTCTTTCTCAGATATTTCCCACTCTTTTCTGCCTTTCAGCTCTCCAGTTAATTCAAATACTCTGACTAATTGCACAATTGCAATTACTCCTAAGATTATTACCGCGTATGTTAACAAACTGATCATTTCAATCTAATTTTATTGCTAATTAATTTTGCTCTAGGTGAATACATTCATCTAAAAATGGGTGATTTTTCACCACCAATGGTGATTTGCTTAATGTGTTTAAAGCGATATACAAAAACAAGCCTAAGAATCCTAAGAATATACCTATTTCGATTCCGCCAAAATGCCAATGGTCTTTCATTACGCCAGGGGTTACCATCATGTAAACATCAAGCCAGTGCGTAATAAAAATGATAACACCAATTGTTGACACCCACCCCATGTTTCGCTTGTTGCTTTTATCCATCAATCCGAAGAACGGGAACACAAAGTTTACGATTATCATTCCGAAGTATAATATCTTGTAATCGTCAAATCTTGCTTTGAAATACACAATCTCTTCAGGGATGTTTGCATACCAAATCAGCATAAATTGAGAAAACCATAAGTACGTCCATAAACAACTTACACCAAAAATCCATTTACCCATATCGTGGATATGGTTTTCGTTCACTTTTGGCAAATACCCTTTTCCTTTTAACCAGATGATCAACAAAGTCATAAATACTAATGAGCTAATCCAAATTCCTGAGAATACATACCAGCCAAATAATGTACTAAACCAGTGGGCATCAATTGACATAATCCAATCCCAAGAAGCTGTAGATGAAGAATAGCCAAAGAAAACTAAGAAAATGGCAGCGTATTTTTGGTTTCTAAAGTGGATTTCAGTACCACCAATCTCGTCTTCTTGAAGTGATAATTTTCTAAACAAGTGCATAAAGAAACACCAGACACCAAGATAAATAAAAGTTCTAACCCAAAAAAACCAAGGCGTTAAATATGGCTCTTTGTGCTTAAGCAACGCATCATGTTCAACCGCATCAGCGTGCATCCAGTGGTATAAATCATGACCGCCAGAATACATTACTACAACCATAATCGCAGAGCCAACATATAAATAAGAACTGGTTGCTTCAAAAACTCTTTTAAACATCGTTGCCCAACCTGCTTCTGCGGCATGTTGCAATGCAAGAAAGAACAACGCTGCGACTGCTATACCAATAAAGAAAAACCCGCAAATAAGCAGATTAGACCACAATCTTGCAGATGCTACGTGATGTTCAGCACCTTCTGTTCCCATGATACAGTAAACGGCATACATCAACGCCAATAAGCCAACACCCATCAACCCGAAGGTGAACTTTTTGTGACTTGTTGTAAATTCAAATTGATCCATTATAATTCTTTTTCTTATTAATGTTCGTTTTCTTCTTCTGTAGGAGTAGGCTCTTCAGCAGTTGGTTCAACTACTTCAGTTTCTTCAACCTCTACAACTTCAACTTCTGTAGCCTCTTCTGACGCTTCTTCAGTAGCCGTGGTGTCACCAAATTCCTTTCCTGCTAACTTTTGTACGTACATAGCGATAGTCCATCTATCAGATAATGAAATTTGAGATGCATGAGAACCCATATTTTTATATCCATAAGTAATTGTGTGAACAATTTTACCGGAAGATAAATCACTCATTTTTTGACCCCTACCCGATTTACCAGAAATATAAGAAGGCGGTGGCGGAAATCCTCCATTTTCAACAACCAACCCATCAGCATCCCCAGTTATTCCATGGCAATGAGAACACATTTTTGTATATCTATCTTCCCCGTAGGCCATAAGTTCTTCGGAATATTCAATCGGACTTTTAAGCGAATCAGCCAACTTGTAATCTTCTTCTGAATCGCTTAATGGAAATCTTTCGAACCCTCTTGGAATAGTTCCAGCAACAGGAAGTCTTGCCGACATACTATCTTTTCCTCCATAAGGTGCATTCTCTAGGTAAGTTTCATACGAAGGTGAACGGTACATATCGGGCATAAATTCGAAGCCAGCACTATTTGGGTCCGCCTTACAAGAAGTCATCACAACAGCAACAAGACCAAAAAGGGCCAGCATCAGATTTGTTGTAGTAACTTTTATTTTATTGATTTTCATGTCTCCTGTAATTTCTATTATTTTTCAAATATTTCAACAGCACCAGAATCTTTAAGCATTGCTTTTATTTCATCTTCTGAAGCTTTATTTTGAACTGGATTAATTTCCATACAAAAATGATCATCAGTAGTGCTTGGATGCGGGTTACGAGCTTTTACAAAGGGCAAAGTCCAATTTCGAATAAAGTAAGTTATAACCATTCCATGTGCTGCACATAATACTGAGAATTCGAATGTAATAGGCACAAAAGATGGAAGGTTTTGGATGTATGAAAAATTCGGTTTACCACCAATATTCATTGGCCAATCAACTACCATAAAATATCTCATACCTACCGTTGCCAATGTACATCCAATGATGCAGTAAATAAACGCAGCAATAGAAATCTGAGTCCATTTAATTCCGATTACTTTCTCAATTCCGTGAATCGGGAATGGAGAGTAAACGTCTTTTATTTTAAGACCATTTGCAACGAATTTTTTAGCCGCTGTTGTAAGCGTGCCATCATCGTCATAAAGTCCGTATATCATCTTAGTCTCACTCATAATTAGTCGTGTGATGGGGTTGATGTATTAGTATCTCTATTTCTCTCTTTCTGAGCTTCTCCAGAAATTTTCAGGATAGACTTTAATTCGTTTAATGCTAATACTGGGAATGTTCTAGCATACAGTAAGAACAGTACAAAGAAGATTCCGATAGTACCAATGTAAATTCCTACATCAACAAATGTTGGGTGGAACATTTCCCAACTTGATGGCATATAATCTCTGTGTAGAGAAGTAACAATAATTACAAAACGCTCGAACCACATGCCAATGTTTACGATAATTGACATGAAAAAAGTAAATGTTAGATTTCTACGTAAACTTTTAATCCAAAATATTTGAGGAGATACAACATTACATGTCATCATAATTGCATAAGCCCACCAATATGGTCCTGTTGCTCTATTCATAAAAGCATACCCTTCGTATTCAACACCAGAATACCAAGAAATAAACAGTTCAGTAATGTAAGCCACCCCTACCACTGATCCAGTAATTATAATGATGATATTCATATATTCTACGTGCTTAACGTGAATATAAGCTTCTAATCCAACAACTTTTCTTAACGTAAGCATTAACGTTTGAACCATTGCAAAGCCAGAGAAAATCGCTCAGCAACAAAGTATGGCGGGAAAATAGTTGTGTGCCACCCAGGTATTACTGATGTAGCAAAATCCATTGATACAATTGAGTGAACAGAGAATACAAGTGGTGTTGCGATACCTGCTAATACTAACGAAACCTCTTCGAAACGAATCCAAGCTTTTACATCGCCAGTCCAACCGAAACTTAATATTCCGTAAACTGTTTTGTAAACTGGTTTAACTGCTCTATCTCTAATGGTTGCAAAGTCAGGCATTAGCCCAACATACCAAAATACAAGTCCTACACTAAAATAAGTTGAAATAGCAAATACATCCCATAGTAATGGTGAGTTAAAGTTTACCCAAAGTGAACCGAATGCGTTTGGCATTGGGAACACCCAATATCCAACCCAAATAGCCCCATGTGGATTCCAGGGAAAACTGCTGCCATCATTACGGCAAAAATTGTCATCGCTTCTGCTGAGCGGTTAATTGCCATTCTCCATCTCTGGCGGAATAATAGTAACACTGCTGAAATTAATGTTCCAGCATGACCAATACCAACCCACCAAACGAAGTTGGTAATGTCCCATGCCCAACCAACTGTGTTATTTAATCCCCAAACACCAATACCTCTACCAATTGTATAGGTAATACAAGCAAGTCCCCATAGCGCAACAATGGCTGCTACAGTGAATGCCATATACCATAATTTGTTTGCACTACCCTCTACAGGTGCACAAACATCCTCCGTTATTTGGTGATATGTTTTATCACCTAAAATCAGTGGTAT
>JAESTK010000202.1 GCA_016763645.1 Flavobacteriales bacterium | reverse complement strand
ATGCCAGAAAGAACTCCAATATTTCCATGATTTTTGTCGATAACAGAAAATCCAATTAGTTCGTTTAAGCCACCCGCCATACTAGTATCCTCACGAAGCAGTTCGAGGGGAAGATAAACACTTTTTCTTAAAAGCTGTTCGGTGTCGTTGTCATTGGTTACATCTTCTAGTTTGACAGTCGCAATACCCTTGTTGTTTAGCCTCAAACGGTCGATAAAAAACGGAATCAACTGCTCATTAATCTCTATAAAAATGGACTCAATTTCCTTATAATGTTCAGGAGTATTATTGTCGAATTTGATGCTCAATTCACCTTTAAAACCGTGGCGTTTAATTACGTATCCTAGCTTAAAACAATCTTGTTTATTCATTGTGTAAAAATAAAAAAGCCACGCAAATAATTGCGTGGCTTTTAGTATCTAATTCAGTGCTAAAATTATTCAGCAGCTTCTTCTTTCTTTTCTTCAGCAGGAGCCTCCTCCGTTTTTGCTTCAACTTCAGGTGCTTCTTTCTTTGCTTCCTCGACTGGTGCAGTTTCAGTAGCAGGAGTTTCTTCTTTTACTGCTTCGGTAACCGCTTCCGCAACAGGTGCTTCTTCAGTTTTAACCTCTTCAGTGGGTGCTTCCTCTTTTACTTCGGCAACAGGAGTGGCTTCTTCAGCAACAACTTCAGTCGCAGGAGCTTCTTCCGTTGATGCTTCAGCAGTAGGAGTGTCTTCAGTCGTTTCTTCTGGTGCATTTTCAGCTGCTACTTCTGCCGCAGCGGCAGCAGCAAGTTCAGAAGTTTTAGCCATAATAGCTTTTGCTCTAGTTTCTTTAACTTCCGTTTCAGCTTTAAATCTAGCTTTCTCATCAGCATCAAGTGCCTTAGCAATATTGCCAACCTGACCTTCAAGTTTAGCGTCTTTTTCTTTCATCCATTTGTCAAACTTTGCATCCGCTTGGTCTTGAGTCATCGCACCTTTAAGCACGCCTCTATCTAAATGGTATTTGTAAACAACACCTTTATATTTTAAAATTGCATTTGCGGTATCAGTTCTTTCTGCCCCTGTTTTTAACCAGCTTAAGCATCGGTCAAAATCAACATCAATAGTTGCAGGGTTAGTGTTAGGGTTGTATGAACCTAATCTTTCGATGTATCTACCATCTCTTTTTGCTCTTGTGTCAGCAGCTACAATATGGAAAAAAGGTTTTCCTTTTTTCCCGTGTCGTTGTAATCTAATTTTTGTTGCCATTTTCTTTTGTTTTTACGATTCCATCTCGTAGAATCTTCGTTTAACTTGAAATTTTTCTGGCGGCAAATGTCGTACTATTTTCTTGAATAGGCAATACGCTAGCTTAATTATTTAAAAACAATAGTTTTTGCTCGAAATTAACTTGAATACCCTTATAATTTACCGACCTAAAATACTTATTTTCGCGCACATTTTATAATGGAATTTGAAGCATAAAATTATGGCGCAAATTGTAGAAGGATTAACTTACGATGATGTACTTTTAGTACCTGGCTATTCAGAGGTATTACCTCACAGCGTGAGCATTGCCACTAAATTCACTAAAAACATCACCTTAAATACACCCATTGTTGCTGCAGCAATGGATACAGTAACTGAATCTGCTTTGGCGATTGCTTTGGCTAGAGAAGGCGGTATAGGTGTGTTGCACAAAAATATGTCGATTGAAGCTCAGGCTGCAGAGGTGAAAAAAGTGAAGCGTTCGGAGAGCGGAATGATTCAAGACCCAGTTACGATTTCGAGGGTGTCTAACGTTGGTGATGCATTGCAATTGATGAAAGAGCATTCGATTGGTGGGATTCCTGTAGTGGAGGATGACCAAACATTAGTTGGCATTGTTACTAATAGAGACTTGCGTTTCGAGAAAAATATGGAACGCTCCATTGAAGATGTAATGACCAAAGAAAATTTGGTTACTGCTCCAAAAGAAATGAATTTAGCCAAGGCTGAAGATATATTACAAGAGCATAAAATCGAAAAATTACCAGTTGTTGATGCCGACAATAAATTAATTGGACTTGTTACGTTTAAAGACATTATTAAAATTAGGGTTAGCCCAAATGCCTGTAAAGATGAATACGGTCGTTTACGTGTTGCCGCAGCATTGGGTGTTACGGGTGATATTGTTGAGCGTGCTAATGCTTTGGTTAAGTCAGGAGTTGATGCTGTGGTTATCGACACAGCCCATGGTCATACTAATTCTGTGGTGGATGCATTGAAAAAAGTAAAGGCTGCTCATCCAAAATTGGATGTTGTTGTTGGTAATATTGCTACTGCAGAAGCAGCAAAATATTTAGTAGATGCTGGTGCTGATGGTGTTAAAGTTGGTATTGGGCCGGGTTCAATATGTACAACTAGAATAATAGCAGGTGTTGGTGTCCCTCAGTTAACGGCCGTTATGGATGTTGCTAGTGCACTTGAAGGAACTGGAGTTCCCCTAATTGCCGATGGAGGTGTTCGTTTCACAGGCGATATTGTAAAAGCATTAGCAGGTGGGGCAAGTTGTATTATGGCAGGGTCGTTGTTTGCAGGTGTTGAAGAATCACCAGGTGAGACAATTATCTACGAAGGGCGAAAATTTAAAACCTACCGCGGTATGGGGTCAATTGAAGCAATGCAACAAGGCTCGAAAGATCGTTATTTTCAAGATATGGAAGAGGATATCAAGAAATTAGTTCCCGAAGGAATTTCAGGAAGAGTTCCCTACAAAGGAACATTGGCAGAAGTTGTGTATCAATTAGTCGGAGGGCTACGTGCTGGAATGGGATATTGTGGTGCAAAAGACATCACGACTCTTAAAGGCTCAAAATTTGTTAGAATTACATCGGCAGGGTCTAGAGAAAGTCACCCACATGGAGTAACAATTACTAGGGAAGCTCCTAACTATAGTATGAAAGCAGGATTTTGATAAGTCTGTACAATAACTAATTTTGCTGTCCGTTTGCAAAAAAAATAAATAATAAAATGATGAGAAAAATTATTGGTTTAATAGTACTTATGTTAACAATTACTACAGTTAACGTAACCGCACAAGAGGAAACGATTATGACTGTAGGCGGTGATGCCGTTACCTTGAGTGAATTCGAGAACATTTATAATAAGAACAGTTCAAATTTACAAGACCAAGAGGAGCAGTCTCTTGATGATTATGTAAAGCTTTTTGTTAATTTCAAACTAAAAGTAAAAGAAGCGCTAGAGTTGAAAATGGATACAGACAAAGCATTTATTAACGAGTTAGCAGGATACAGAACGCAGCTGGCAAAACCTTATTTAGAGGATAGAGAAGTTACAGAGCAATTGATAAAAGAAGCGTACGATAGATTGAAATACGAAATTAATGCAAAACACATTTTAGTGGTTCTGCCAAATAATTCAACTCCTGCAGATACCATGAAGGCATTTGCTAAAATAAAAGTACTTCGACAAAAAGCAATTAAGAAAAATGCTGACTTTGAAAGAATAATGAGAGATTCTAAAACTCCTGACAAAGTAAAAGATAAAGAAGTAATAGCTGAAGATTTAGGCTACCTTTCAGCTTTTCAAATGGTGTATAATTTTGAATCTACGGCATATACTACACCTGTTGGAGAAGTATCTAACATTATTAGAACACGTTTTGGTTATCACATTATGAAGGTGTATGACAAGCGTGAAAACAGAGGTGAAATTAAAGCTGCGCATATTATGGTGTCAACCCCAAAAGCAATGACAGCAGATCAAGCTGTTCAGAAAAAGGCAAAAATTGAAGAAATTTATGGAAAGTTGAAAGCAGGTGAAGATCTTGGGCAACTCGCAAAATTATACTCTGATGATAAAGGTTCTGCAAAACGTGCTGGGGAACTTCCTTGGTTTGGTTCGGGTAGAATGGTTGATGAGTTTGAGGCAGCTGCATTTGCTCTTGCAGCTGATGGGGATGTTTCAGCGCCTATTAAAACTAAGTACGGTTGGCATATTATTAAGCGAATAGATAATAAAGGCTTAAAATCTTTTGAAGAATCTGAAAGTGAAATTAGACATAAAATTGCAAAAGATGGACGTTCAACAAAAAGTAAATCATCACTTATCGCTAAAATTAAGGCAAATGGGGGGTATAAATTAGACAAAAAATCGCTTCAAGCGTTTTACAAGGTTGTCGATGATAGCTATAAACTAGGTAGATGGAATGCTGATGCCGCCAAAGAGTTGCAAGGAGTTATGTTTACGTTAACTGACGATAAATACACACAAACATCGAAAAATTTCACACAGCAGGAGTTTGCAAAATACCTTCAAGACTCCCAAAGAAGATATGCTAAAGCGACAAAAGAGGAGTTTATAGAGGGAGTATTTCAATCCTTTTCGGAGAAAGCTTGTGTCGATTTTGAGGACGGACTGCTAGAAGTAAAATATATCGATTTTAAACTGCTTATGAGAGAGTACCGTGATGGAATTTTATTATTCGAATTGATGGACGATAAAGTATGGTCTAAAGCAGTTAAAGACTCTTTAGGATTGGCTAAGTTTTATGCCGTCAACAAAACGAATTATATGTGGGAGCAGCGTGTAGAGGCCTCAATATACACATGCGAGAACGCAGAAGTGGCAGCGACAGCAAAAAAGCTAATCAAAAAACAAGCGAAAAAAGGTTATACCGACCAATATATTATAGACCAACTCAATGTTGACTCTCAACTTAATTGCTCTATCGAAAGCGATAAATACTTAAAAGGCGATAATGCAGAAATCGATAAAATTGCATGGGTCAAAGCTATTTACGATGTTTCTGCACCAGAAGAAGGAAAAGTCAAATTTATAAATGTTAAGCAAGTTATTAAGCCAATGCCAAAATTGTTAAGTGAGTGCAAAGGATTGGTAACTGCTGATTATCAAAAATACCTCGAACAAGAGTGGATAAAAGAGCTTAGTGCTAAGTATCCTGTAGAAATTAATAAAGAGGTACTTGCTAAAGTTAAGTAATTTTCTTGCAACGAATTGTTATATTATTTGCTAGTTTAGTACTAGTTTCGTCTTGTTCCGATCGGCAGAAGGAAGAGCAGGGGCCTATCGCAAGAGTTTTCGATAAATATTTATACGAAGATGATATTTCAGGGTTGGTTCCCGAGGGTAAATCTCCCGAAGACAGCATTTCTATTATCAAATCATACATTGACAATTGGATTAGAGAAGAGTTAATTTTAGCCCAAGCAGAGTATAATTTACCTGATGAACAAGAGGCGATAATTGAGGAGGATGTAAATGAATACAGAACTGCTAAAATAGTATATGCTTATGAACGAGAGCTAATTCGAGAAAAATTAGATACGTCATTTTCAGAGACCGAAATTCAAGAATATTACCACAGTAACAAGAAAAATTTTGAATTGAAGGATTATATCGTTCGTGGAAACTACGTTAAACTTGAAAAAAATGCGCCTAATAAAGAGCAAGCCATAGAGTGGTTTAATAAAGGTGGAGAAGAAGAGTTTGCAGAATTAAAAGATTATTGTTTTCAGTACGCTCAAACATTTATTTTAGATACTGCAAGGTGGATATATTTTAAAGAACTTCAAAAACAATCGGGAATTGAGACCTTAAATGTTAAGGACTTCTTAAAAGAAAATAAACACCTTGAATTTGAAGATGAGTATTACTTACATTTGCTGAGAATTGATGAGTATTTAATGAAAGATAGTATTTCTCCATTAGCATTAGAACGAGAAAATATTCGGAATATATTGCTTAATCAACGAAAACTAGATCTAGTTAAAACAATGCACAATCAGATTTACAAGAACGCGTTAAAGAAAGATAAATTCGAAATTTTTTTGAAAAAAGAATAAATGAAAAAAATAGTTACTATCTTTTTATTATTTGTTTCTCTTGGTCTCTTTGCCCAAGAAGGGAGCGTAATTGACAAAGTTGTAGGCGTTGTAGGCGAAGAGATTATCTTAAAATCTGAAGTAGAATCTCAGTTTTTACAATGCATTCAAACTGGAGCCCCAACCACTGTGGAAACCCGTTGCCAATTGTTCGAAGACATTTTATATCAAAAACTGCTACTGCACCAATCTAAAATTGATAGTGTTGAGGTTGGTGAAGATCAAGTAAGTTCTGAAATGGAAAGACGTCTGGCCTATTTCATCTCTCAAATTGGTTCAGAGAAAAAATTAGAAGAATTTTACGATAAATCTATTATTGAAATTAAAGCAGAGTTTCATGATATAATTCGCAATCAATTACTTGTTCAGATGATGGAACAAAGAATAATGGAAGGTATTGAATTAACTCCTTCGGAGGTTAAAGACTACTTCGAAGAAATTCCAAAAGATAGTCTTCCATATATTAATTCCGAAGTAGAACTGGCTCAAATTGTAATAAAGCCAAAGATAAGCAGCAGAGAAAAGCAGATAGCAAAAATTAAAATTGATGGCTATCGAAAAGATATCATTGAAGGTTATTCAAAATTCGAAGTTTTGGCAACTTTATACTCGGCAGATCCTGGTTCTGCAACTAAAGGAGGTTCGTTAGGGTTTATGTCGTTAGATAATTTTGTGCCCGAATTTGCCGATGCCGCAAGACGTTTAAAAATTGGTGATGTTTCTGAAATTATCGAAACAGAATATGGATATCACATTCTGGAAGTGATGGAACGAAGAGGCGAAGAATATAATATTCGTCATATTTTGATTTCCCCAAAAGTAAATCCACTTGATTTGGTAAAAGCCAAAAATGAATTAGATAGTATCACTAATTTAATTGATGAAATAGATACATTGACGTTCGAAATTGCCGCAGCACTTTTTTCAGACGATGATGAAACGAGGCAAAACGGAGGTCGGTTAATTAATTATATGACGGGAACCAGTAAATTCGATATGGCGCAATTGGGGCAGATGGATGCAACGCTATCATTTACAATCGACAAAATGGAAGAAGGGCAAGTATCTAAACCTATAGCAACTCAGTTGCCTGATGGTTCGCAGGCTTATCGTTTAGTTAAAATAATTTCTAGAACAGAGCCTCATATTGTAAATATGGAGGACGATTATCAACGAATAAAAGAAGCAGCTAAGGTTCAAAAACAAACCAATAAACTGTCGAATTGGATAACAAAAAAAGCTTCAAAAACTTATGTTAAAATTGACAAGTCATTTTTGACTTGCGATTTTGAAAACAATTGGTCGATAGCACAACCGTAATAAATATAATATGTCAGAAGTGAAATTTGAATCGGATGTAAAAGCAGTAGAGGCGTTTGGAGTTAAGTATGCTGAGTTAACTGCTGAAATTAGCAAGATTATCGTTGGTCAGAAAGATGTAATTGATAACGTTTTGATTTCGATTTTCAGTAATGGGCACTGTTTGTTGATTGGTGTTCCTGGGTTAGCGAAAACCCTTTTAGTAAATACTATTGCCGATAGTTTAGGTTTGAACTTTAATCGTATTCAATTTACCCCAGATTTAATGCCTTCGGATATAGTTGGTGCCGAAATTTTAGATGAAAACAGAAATTTTAAATTTATAAAAGGACCATTATTTTCGAACATCATTTTGGCTGATGAGATAAATCGTACCCCACCAAAAACTCAATCGGCTTTGCTTGAGGCAATGCAAGAGCGCTCTGTAACAACAGGAGGGACGACATACAAACTGGATAACCCATTTTTTGTTTTGGCAACTCAAAACCCAATAGAGCAGGAGGGAACATATCCTTTACCGGAAGCTCAATTAGATAGGTTTATGTTTAATGTTTGGGTGGATTACCCAACACTACAAGAAGAAATTGATGTAGTTAAGCGAACAACGTCTAATTATTCTGCCGAAGTAAAAAGCGTAATGACGGCCGAGGAAATTTTATTTTTTCAAGATTTAGTTAGAAGAATTCCTGTTACCGATAACTTATTAGAATACGCTGTAAAGCTGGTAAATAAAACCAGACCCAATCAGCCAAATACTCCCGAATTGGTAAATAAGTATCTTTCTTGGGGTGCAGGACCAAGAGCTTCACAATATTTGGTAATTGGTGCAAAATGCCACGCTCTAGTTCACGGTAAATTTTCTCCAGACATTGAAGATGTAAAGGCAATTGCAACGTCAGTTTTGCGACACAGAATCGTTAGAAATTACAAAGCTGAAGCTGAAGGGTACTCTGTGGAGAAGATAATTGAGGAGCTTCTTTAAGGATTCCGCTCTATTATTGGTGTTTGAATTAGCAAAATAATTAGCACACTTATCTATTAACAATCGGCTAACAAACCAGCCGATTAACTTGTTGATAATCTTCGGTCTCAAAATAATGTATTATCTTTAGGTTCTTCTCACCTTTGTAATTATGGAAGAACCTCAATCTAAAGTAGTAAAATCAGTAGCACCTTTGCGAAAAGTGGTTCCTGTGCCGCAATACCTTGAAACGGGTAAATTACCACCCCAAGCGGTTGATTTAGAGGAAGCTGTTTTGGGCGCATTAATGCTTGAAGAAGAGGCCGTAAATGATGTTATTGATATTCTTCAGCCGAAGAGTTTTTACAAAGAAACACATCAAAAAATATTTGAGGTCATCCAAATTCTTTTCCAAGATTCGGAACCAATTGATATTCTAACTGTAACGGAAAAGCTAAAGAAACGTGGCGATTTAGATTTTGTTGGCGGACCGTATTACATTTCTCAATTAACCAGTCGTGTAGCTTCTTCAGCTAACGCAGAATATCATGCTAGAATTATCGCGCAGAAATATGTACAACGTGAGTTGATTCGTATTTCGTCAGACACCATTAAAATGGCGTATGATGAAACAACTGATATTTTCGATTTGTTAGACAAAGCCGAAAGTGGTTTGTATTCCGTTACTGAGGGAAATTTAAAGAAGAGTTGGGATCCGATGCACTCACTGTTAAAACAGGCGATTGAGCGTATAGAGGAGATGAAAGACAAGGCAGAAGGAATTAGTGGAGTTCCAACAGGTTTTGCTGCGTTAGACAAAGTAACGGCAGGTTTTCAACCTGCAGACATGGTAATATTAGCCGCTCGACCAGGTATGGGGAAAACAGCATTTGTTTTGTCGATGGCTAGAAATACAGCGGTTGAACATGGTAGGCCAGTAGCGGTTTTTTCATTAGAAATGTCGTCATTACAGCTGACAAACCGTTTAATATCTAGCGAAACAGAATTAGATTCTGAAAAGCTGAAAAAGGGAAATTTAGCAGATCACGAATGGCAGCAACTTCACTCAAAAATTAATAGATTGTCTGATGCACCGATATATATTGATGATACTCCAGCACTTTCGGTTTTCGAGTTTAGAGCAAAAGCACGAAGGTTAAAGCAGAAGCACAATATCGAAATGATAATTATCGATTATTTGCAGTTAATGACAGTTGGTGGAAGTAAAGGAGTTGGTAATCGTGAGCAAGAAATTAGCACCATTTCGCGTTCGATTAAAAGTATCGCGAAAGAATTAAATATTCCAATTATAGCTTTATCTCAGTTGAGCCGGGCAGTAGAAACACGTGGAGGCTCAAAAAAGCCAATGCTTTCCGATTTACGTGAGTCAGGAGCAATTGAGCAAGATGCAGATATGGTAATGTTTATTTATCGTCCAAGTTATTACAATCTCGACCAAGACGAAGATGGTAACATGATACCTGAAGATTATGCAGAGGTACATATTGCGAAACATCGAAATGGTTCGCTTGATACCGTGCCGCTGAGGTTTATTGGTAAATTCACTAAATTTATGGATAGGGAATCAAGCGAGTTCGATTCGCTTGCGCCAATTGCTCCATCAGACGATTTCGGTTTTGAAGATGGCTCCAATAACATGATTATGCCATCAAGTATGAATGATGATGAGGGAGAGGTGCCGTTTTAGAGTAAATCTATCTCTTTCTCTTTAAAGGCACTTACGAATAAGATATTACCAATGTCTTCATATCCTTCAAAAATTTCTATGCCCTGTTCTGAAAGCGAATTATAATCGTAACCTAGCACAGTAAGGTCTGCATCGCCAGATTTTTTATTAATGGTTGATTTAATGTCTCCACCTTTTACAGTTGGTATAAGCTCTATGTTATTTCTTGAAATAGGTAATCTTCCCGATTGAATAAGGGAGAGCAATTTCTCTCGCTGAGTATCTTCCTGTTCTTTTTCATAGATAGAGAATATCTTAATTGTAGCGTTTTTCCATTCTGGATGCCCCATCATAATGTAAGCAAGGAGAATCATCAAATTGGAATTCTCATAATCTTTATGAGATATCCAAATATGGATTTCTTTTTTGTACCCAAAACCTTTGTAAGTACTTCGTAAAATACAGACATCAAATTCAGTAGTTCGAAGTAAACCATAATTGTCAATTACGTCTTGTATTGTTTTTGGGTCGGAGTTAAGGTATTCGAACAGCATCATATTATTACCTTTTCCAGAAACTCCTGAAAGTTGAATGACCTGAGCAATTGCCGAGGTGTACGATGGACTAATCAACGTATCGATGTACACCCTACTTTTAACTCCTTCCGCCAATTCGATTAACCTATCTCTAGCCACGGCAGAAGAATCGTACGTTTCTTTAGATAAAAACCCTTCGGTGTAGTGGATGTAAGTACCAAATCCGTATTTGTTCGATAACCAACGAATCATATCAAAGGCTGAACGCCTTTTAAACGAATCTTGACTAAAACAGATGATAAAAGGTCGCCAATTAGTATCGTCAATGCCTTTGTCTCGTTTTTGAAGATAAACTTGTAGCTCTCTACTCAATTGAAAAATGACACCTTTAAACAATTTTTCAATTCCCGGCTTGTCAGTATTTCTAGTCGCAACCCAAAAGTAAATTCCTACCATTATTGCAATGGAAAGAATTGCATATTCGAAATTCATAGCGAACATTAATCCAAAAGAAAGAATAGCACCGCCTGCAGAAAAATACCATTTTGATTTAAAGGTAGGCCGATAGGAGGGGTCGGCAGCAAAATGCTCTAAAAATGAAATGGTACAAATAGCGCCATATGTAACCATAAAGAACATAGAAATAATTTGTGCCACAAAGTTGATATCTCCAATCGCAATAAACAGAAACGCTATTGCACATGTAAGGAGCAGAGAATTAATTGGTTCTCCATCTTTTCTTCTGCCACGAGCAAACCAACCGCTAGCACCATCACTAAAAATTTTATCCACGCCAAGTGCTTGTAACGTTCTTGGTGCAATCATAATAGAACCGAGAGCGGAAGAAATAGCGGCACAACCTAACCCAATAGGAATTATCGGTCCCCAAATGGCGATTTTTTCCATAATCATTTCATCGTATGCCAACTCGTATGTGGTGGCAGAGAAATAAAGTTTAAAAGCAACTGCGATGTAAACGATAATTCCCACAATTGTAGCCCATAATGTCCCTCTCGGAATTGAGGTTTTCGGGTCTTTTAAATCTCCCGACAAACCTAAGCCAGCCGCAATTCCTGTAAATGCAGGGAAAATTATCGTAAAAACGTAAAAGAAATCGTCTCCATTCGTAATTTTTTGATTGAAATCTAAAAGTGTTTGATGCCCAGCAGATTCATCTCCCATGAAAAATAAAACGAGAGAAATTAAAAGGACACATACTACTACGTAAAGGGCTTTAACACCAATATTTGCTCCTTTAGTAACCATTAGCAACGTGAGCATCCCCATAAAAATAAGCCCCACTCCTCTGTTATCGAGCGACAAAACAAAAGGTAGTCCTGAAAGATGTGTGGCTAGATAGGTATTAATTATCTCAGTAAGCGGTTCAAACGCAACAGCAAAAGCTATGATATAGAAAGCGACACTAATCGCTTGAGAAAGAAATAGAGTAATTCCAATGGAAGCACCAACATTAAAACCAAAAGAACGTGAAATCATATAATAAGCACCACCGCCTTCAACTTTTTGGTTTGTTGCAATTTCGGCAACGGCAAGAGCTGTTGGAACGGTAACTAAATGACCAATAAGAATAATTAACAGGGTTCCAAACAAGCCTACATGACCGACAGCATAACCAAAGCGAAGGAATAATATCGCACCCAAGATGGTAGATATCGCAGTCATAAATACAGGTAAAGTACCCATACTCGCTCCTTTATTTTTGCTTAACGTTTTAGCCATGTTTCAAATAAAGTAATAAAAACGATTCTTATTCAATTCGGTTTCAAATATCTGCTACAAAAGCACCATCATTGGGTACAGAATGAACATTTAAACCCATTTCTTGAGCTTCTATCTTCCACTTTTTTGTTATCCACTTTGGGTTAGATGAATCAAAAATCAAGGTGTTAAAAGTATAATTTCGAACTAATTTCCCTAAATCTAGGTATTTCAGTTTCGAGATTATCAGATAATCGACATCAAGCAGAGAACTATGTTTTATCTTTTGATTATTGATAATCGCTACTGATTTATTATTGTGCACGTAAAAGTCGTTTCCATATTTTTTTTGATACCGAGAAAGAGAGTCACTTCTGTCAATTAATTGGTTGTATGAAGCTCCAATTTCCCACCAATGATGTTTTACGTAAAATAGCATTTTTTCACCATCGTTTATTAATGAGCTGTCGGCAATCAAAAAACTAGTTTGCCCATCAATAAATTCAAATGCGGTTGTTTGGGGTACATGGTACACTACAAATTTTGACTGATGAATTTGCGAACTTCCTTGATATAATTGATAAGAGACGAGCAACAGCATACAACTCATCGCCACATGAAGATATTTGGCTTCTTTGTATGCGAAATAAATCAACGAAGTGATGATGATGAGGTAAATCATCCAAGTTTCGGTAATGTTTATCGTAAGCCCTTCAGTTAGAGAATAAGGAATGGATTCAATTAATTTTACGCAATAATTCATTACCCATATGAGCCAAAACAAAGCTTTCGATACCCATGTTGCTAATAGTGGAATCCATGAAACAAAAAACAACAGTATTCCCGTATAAACGATAAACGTTGCGAGAGGGATTACCACCAAATTGGAAATAAAAAAGTAATTGGGAAATTGATGGAAGTACAATAGCCCTAGAGGAAAAGTAGCGATCTGTGCGGCAATTGATACAGCGGTTAAACCCCATATTTTATCTAGCAACCAATTTTTTGGTTCAAGCCAACTATAAATTTTAGGTTGTAGGTAAACGATTCCAATCACGGCTAGGTACGATAATTGAAAGCCAACTTCCATAATTAGCAATGGGTTAAACAGCAGCAAAAATAAAGCTGATACGGCTAGCGTATTGTAGATGTTTGTATTTCGTTTGGTGGCCCTGGCAACAACGATAAAACTAAACATAGTGGCTGCTCGAAGTACCGATGGCGATAAGCCGGTTAATATGGCGTAGAACCACAGAAACCCGACCAGTAATATCGCTTTAACGATGTGTCCATATTTCATCCGGTCGAGAAACATTAAAAGACTATCCAGAATAACAAAAATAATTCCAACATGAAGACCCGAAACTGCCAATACATGGGTAGCGCCAGTACTCGAATATGCCCTCATGAGTTCGTCTTCAAGCGCTCCTTTATATCCCAAAACAAGGGCTGATGCAACTCCATATTCGTTACCCATAATCCCATATTGTTTAAAGACACGGAGTAAATGGGTTCGCAAACTATTCGACCATTTAAACAAAAAATTACCCTCATTTTTACCTGTATTTATCCAATCACTTTCGTGAATATAGCTTTGGTGATATATGTTATGAAACCGGAGATAGCGTTTATAGTTAAATTCTCCAGGGTTGTTTGGAGGGCTAATTTCATTTAATTGTGTGTTGAGAAGCAAAACGTCTCCATATTTGATGTTAGCGACAGCATCAGATTTTTGAATGTAAGTGATAACTTTTCCGTGCGTTTTTTGCCAACCAATATCATCCCGAAACGATTCTACTTCAATGGCAACTTTATAAGATTTAGCCTTCTCCTCCACAGGGTCAGTTACGCGAACCTGAAACCATGTTTTTTCAATTTCCTGACTTCCAATATGGCTGCTTGAGAAAATTTGAATGTTTCCAATCGTAAGAAAATATCCGTTAATTATAAGGGTGGTAGTTAGTATAAGTCCGTAAATCCATCGCCAACTGTAGTTTTTATAAAGCAGTTTAAATAGTCCGATACCAACTGTTAGGGCTGAAGAAAAGGCAAGTATTACCCACCAAAATTTTATTTGACAAGGCATAAATGCGGCAAAAACTATTCCCACAACAAAAGGAGTAATTAACCGAAAAAAAGGTATTTGATTGTAGAATTTCAAGAAGGGAAAGGTAAGAAGATGTTTTTAATCCCTAATTTGTTAGTTCTGAGATAATGGAACCTGGTAAGTTTTACCATATTTATAATAGAGCAAACGGAAGTGAAGAGCTCTTCAGATCGACTGATAATTTCGCTTATTTTCTAAAACTGTGGGTAAAATATATCGAACCAATTGCAGCTTCATTTTCTTACTGTTTGTTGGATAATCATTTTCATTTTACCTTAAGAAACCACCTGCTTTGCAGGTGGTAATGTAATTGAGGCTATGCCTATATTTGTGAAGTATGAGCAAATATAAAAAACAATCGCATGTGATATATAAATGCGAT
>JAESTK010000201.1 GCA_016763645.1 Flavobacteriales bacterium | reverse complement strand
TCGTCCATTTCTTCCTGTTCACCAGATTGTTCTTCGAATTCTTCGTCTTTCTCTTCTATATTATCGTCTTCGTTTTCTGCCATTACTTCTTAAGCTTCATCTTCAACTAAATCCTTTTCAACTACTAAGTTATCAATGATAAACTTTTGGCGGTCTGGCGTGTTTTTCCCCATATAGAACTCGAGCATATCTTTAATAGCCGAATCATTTTTGATGATTACTGGTTCTAATCTAATCTCATCACCAATAAAATGTTTGAACTCATCTGGAGATATTTCTCCTAACCCTTTAAATCGAGTTATTTCTGGATTTTTACCTAACACATTCATTGCTTCTTTCTTTTCTTCATCACTATAACAGTAGTGCGTTTCCTTCTTATTACGAACTCTAAACAATGGCGTTTGCAGGATAAACAAATGTCCGTTGGTTATTAATTCTGGGAAAAACTGCAAAAAGAAAGTAATGAGTAACAAACGGATATGCATACCATCGACATCAGCATCAGTTGCAATTATGACCTTATTATAGCGCAACTCTTCAATTCCATCTTCAATGTTTAGCGCAGCCTGAACGAGATTAAACTCTTCGTTTTCGTAAACTATTTTTTTTGTTAAGCCATAGCAATTTAACGGCTTTCCTTTCAGACTAAAAACCGCTTGAGTATTTACATCTCTAGACTTGGTGATTGAACCACTTGCGGAATCTCCCTCAGTTATAAAAAGCATTGTTTCTTCAGCTCTTTCATGATTTGAGTTAAAGTGTGCTCTACAGTCTCTCAATTTTTTATTGTGGAGGTTTGCCTTTTTTGCTCTCTGTTTGGCTAGTTTTTTAACGCCCGCCATATCCTTCCGCTCACGCTCCGAAAGTTGAATTTTAGCTTGAAGAGCTTCTGCTGTCTCTGGGTTTTTATGCAGATAGTTATCTAACTCCTTTTTTAGGAAATCGCCAATAAAAGACCGCATCGACTTTCCTCCGGGCTCTATTTCGGAAGAACCTAATTTTGTTTTGGTTTGAGATTCGAAAATAGGCTCAATTACTTTAACACTTATTGCACCAATTATTGAGGCTCGTACATCTTGCGAATCGTAGCTTTTACCATAAAACTCTTTAATGGTTGTAGCGATTAATTCGCGAAAAGCACTTTGATGGGTTCCACCCATAGTTGTGTGTTGCCCGTTAACGAACGATTGATAATTTTCACCATACGAATCACCATGTGTCAACGCCACCTCAATATCCTCACCTTTGAGGTGAATTATTGGATAGTTAATTTTTTCGGTAATGTTATTCTCCATTAGATCTAAAAGACCTCTTTCTGAATAGAACTTTTTACCATTAAAGTTGATGGTTAAGCCTGTGTTAAGATAGGCATAATTCCACAACATTCGCTCAATGTACTCTAATCTGTAGGTGTATTCTCCAAAAATTTCATCATCGGCTACGTAAGTTACTTTGGTTCCTTTTCGCTTAGGAGAATTTTCGATTTTAGCATCATTAGTTACGTGACCTCGGCAAAATTCAGCCGTTTTTATTTTGTCTTCCCGTACAGAGTCAACTACAAAAAGACTAGATAATGCGTTAACTGCCTTGGTTCCTACTCCATTTAATCCAACCGATTTTTTAAATGCTTTCGAGTCGTATTTGGCCCCTGTGTTGATTTTAGAAACAACATCAACTACTTTACCTAGAGGAATGCCTCGACCATAATCTCGTACGCGAACGGTTTTACCATGAATAGAAACGTCAATTGTTTTACCGTATCCCATGACAAATTCATCGATACAATTATCAATTACTTCTTTCAATAAGATATAGACACCATCATCAGGGGATTTACCATTCCCTAATTTACCGATATACATTCCTGGACGGAAACGGATGTGTTCCTTCCAATCTAGTGTTCGTATATTATCTTCCGTATATTCTGCCGACATAGTTCGAAATTTCGAATTCGGGTAAAATTAGTAAGATTGAAATACGTTAATCTTTCTACAAACAGAGTTTTATTAACAATTGAGGGAAGTTTTCAATATTATCAGTCATTCCAATGTTAATTCTGGTTTTTTTGTATCATTGTATAACAACTTAAAAATAATCTTATGAGAAAAATAGCGAGTTTATTTGTTTTGACTCTTATAATTTCGGCATCAGCGTTTGCTGGAAAAGACTCAACAAAAACAAAAAAAGAAAGAGATTTCAAACGCCACGAAGTCTTATTTGGCATTAACAATCCTTTCAATAATTCTAATAACAACTACACCAACAACTACGTTTATTGGGATTATTATTACGGCTACTATGGGTATTACCCCTACGGTAATCCTTATGGATATAATTCTGGAATTGACCAAAACTCACCTCAGTTTGGTATTGGCTATAAATACCACATGGAAAAAAGTAGTATTCGGTTTTTGGTTAATGGCAATAAAAAATCTGATTCTGGAACGGTGGACTATAATCAATTTAATAGCGGCTCTAATGGTATCGACAACAGTATATCGGCCTACGACTATTCTACGGCAGATATTCGCTTAGGGTATGAACGCAATGTGAATGTAAATTCTTTTCAGTTTTATTTTGGCGTTGATGCATTTTACAATTTATCTAACTACACATACACGAACAGCTACGATAATACATATGAAACAACTGACTGGATTAACAATGAATGGGTAGACGTGACTTACACCGATTTATATGATAACTCTTACGAGACCAAGTATTCTGCATTCGGTGGCAGCCCAGTAATTGGGTTAAAATACCATTTTAATGAATTTCTATCTATTTCGACTGAAACCAGAATTGATGTGAGCTTTTACACTTCAACAACAATAAGTAAATATTCAGTAGATTACGGTAACGTTTTAAACCCTAACTACTCCTATGAGACAACAACAGTAAACAAAGGAAACAATATCTCTGTATCTCCTTTTAAGCTGATTTCTATTAATGCTCATTTGTAAGTAACTCCTTAAAAATAAAAAAGGCAAAGCGAACAGCTTTGCCTTTTTTATGTCGGGATGATCACGCTGCAAAGCGTGACAATCTCGTGCCCCCCAGCCACGCACATAACCAAACAAAAAAAACCACCCTCTTAAAAGGTGATTTTCTACTACTCTGTCGGGATGATCACGCTAAAAAGCGTGACGATCTCGCAACTCCCAGTCTCCCACATTAACCAAACAAAAAAACCACCCTCGAAAAGGTGGCTTTCTACTACTCTGTCGGGATGAGAAGATTCGAACTTCCGGTCTCCACACCCCCAGCGTGGCACATTAACCTGACTATGCTACATCCCGAACTTAATACTATTATCTTCTATATATCTTTTTGCTCCTCTGCCTTTAATTTTCTTTTCCAAAGCAAGAGACTCTCTTCTTGAAGCGACTTCAAATTTAACAACTAATTTCCATGGTGTTCCTCTTTTTGTCGATTTCACCATACTTTTATTATGTCGCTCAAATCTTTCTGTGAAATTAGATGTCTGCCCTACATAAAATCTATTCAACGAATTACTAAATAGTATGTATGTCTCGGAACTTTTCAAACCTTTTCTTTTCGCAATAGCCAAGCTACATCCCGAACTCCTGCAAAAATAAATTGTTTGTCTTGCTATCCAATAAAATTGTTGGTTAATCGAATTGCTCAGGCTCGATATGTTCTTCGCGTTTAACGGCAAAACTTTCGCCAAACTCAAGTTTAACGTCTGCAAGGAATTTAAACGGGAAATAATAAAGTGGAAGGGCTGCATCTTCTGAATGCATAATATCTACGACAAAAGCATCTGAGGCTTCCATCCCCTCATCTAATTCTACAGCAACTTCGTATGTTAAAGCATAAGCCTTAATAAGCCCCTGATTTAATTGTTCTTCACAATATTGATGAATTACCTCGATAACATCACCAGCCTTTGGTACATGATCTTCATCTTCTTGAAACCCTACATGCCTAACTTCGCCCTTCTTATTTAACACCGCTGCAAATGGATAAATATCATTAGTGTCTAATAAAATATCTTCCGCGTAATCGAACGAGAAATCTAATAATTGCTGTACTTCTTTATCTAAATCCATAGGAGGTTTGTTTACGTTCTAAAACAAAAAGGGTTTTGTTATGCTAACGGCATTATCGTAATATAATTTCTCCAACCGCTTCGTAACCCGCTTTTTCGTTTAGGCTCTCTATTAGTTTGGCCTTGGCATAACTTAGTTCTTGTCGAATTACGGAAGAGTCAATGTGCACATATAAGCGTGGTCCGCTTAAATATATTTTTGTGGTATGTTTTGCTATTGGCGCACCTACAATAGACTCCCAAGAGTTGACAAGCTCAACTTCTGTTAGTTTATTTTTGAGCTTAAACGTTTTGACATACCGCTCTAAAAGTTCTTTTATAGTATTGTCATTTGATCGCTTCATTCACTACTTTTCCGTTATCAATTTCAAAATACTTCTGCCCTATTTCTATGTTTTCAAAAATATTAAATAAGCGCTCTTGGTTTGTATCTGTAATGAAAATTTGCCCAAAATGGTCTTGACTAATCAGCTCCATTATTTTTTTTACACGATTGCCATCTAACTTATCGAAAACATCATCTAACAATAAAAGTGGTTTTACTTTTTTTTAAGCCTTTTATGAATTCGAATTGAGCTAATTTTATAGCTATCAAGTATGATTTTTGTTGTCCTTGAGAGCCAAATTTCTTTACTGGAAAATCGTTTAACTGAAACACCAAATCGTCCTTATGAACCCCTACAGTTGTGTAATTTAATACTCTGTCTTTTTGTGTTGACTGGCTCAATTGCTCGGCAAAAGAACCAGCACTGAGTTGAGAATTATATAGCAGTTCAACACTCTCCTTTTCTTCCGAAATAAAATTATAGTGCTCTTGAAACCGAGCGACAAATTCATCTAAAAATGACTTTCTTTCTTTGTGAATTTTTTCGCCTAAAGGAACCAATTGTGCATTCCAAACATCTAACGAAGTCTGGTCGTACCGGGCGCCTTTCGAAAAATATTTAAGTAATGCATTTCGTTGCGACAACACTCTATTGTAATTAATAAGGTTATCTAAATACGATTTAGAATACTGGCAAATTACGCTATCAACGAAGCGTCTTCTAATTTCGCTACCGCCCAGAATCAAGTTACTATCTGACGGGGAAATCATTACCGAAGGAAAAAGACCAATATGTTCTGCCAAGCGAGAATACTCTTTCTTATTTTTTTTGAACTGCTTTTTCTGTCCTCGTTTAATACCGCACGAAATGGCATCGACCTTACCTTCTTTATCGAAATCGCCCTGAATCATTAAAAACTCGGTTTCGCGCTTTATGTTCTGGCTATCGATTGCATTAAAATAACTTTTACACAACGACAAATAATGAATTGCATCTAGCAAATTGGTTTTTCCTTCCCCGTTGTTGCCTGTAAAAAAATTAACGCCTTCGGTAAACTTAACATTTACCTCATCGTAATTCTTAAAATTAAGTAGCGATATATTTTTGAGAAACATTACTGCAAATTTATGAAAATTGTTGCTTGAAATTATTGACAAATAATTCCTTTTCCAAAAATTATCAGTACTTAAAACGTCTTATTTAATTTGGTGATTGTGTCCAAAAGATGGGTATTGGTAAGGGCATACTTATTGACAAGTTTAGCTTTGCTGATTTTTGCTCCATTCGGTATAGCTCAAACAAGTTTGGCTCTACACTCATTTATCGCGAAAATTTGGCTTGTGCGGTTGGCTTTTGAGTGGCTTGGCAATGTGTATGACTTTTAGCGTAGGCATTATTTCTGTTTTTTATTTTCAATTTTCTTTATTGCTTTTTCAAAGTCTCCTTCTCCAATTGTCTTTTGCTTTGTCTCTTTAAATTTATTGTATTCTCGTTCTCCGTTTTCTTTTCCTATTTCGTGAGAAATACTCCCTGCATTGTTCAGAATTTCACGATCATTTAGTGTTAAAAAACCATTTAGTTTTTCAATCCAATTAGTCATAGACATTGGAACTCTCCGTTTAGCTTGTCCTTGTGCAAAAATTAAATATTGTTCCACTAAGTTGTTTAGTTCTGATAATTCATTTTCGTTTAAATAGTTTTTTGCTATCGAAACATCTGTTTTTCTAATTGCAGAACCCCTCCAAGTGGTTAACCCCATATTTTCTTTGGTGTTATCTGCTCGTTGTGTAATTATTTCAGCAGCAGTCTGTCCTGTAATAGCCCAATGTAATTTATTTTGTACTGTTTTAAAGAAACCAATGCTAATTTCTAAAGTGGGGTCATAATCTACGCTTGTTACATATATGTCTGTTATTTTTCTATAAAAACGTTTTTCGGAAGTACGAATATCTTGTATTCGTCTTTCCAATTCTTCGAAATAATCGAAAGGTAAATCAGGGTTTTTTAAACGTTCATCATCTAGAACAAATCCTTTTACGATGTATTCTCTCAACTGACTGGTAGCCCATTGTCTAAATTTGGTAGCTACATTTGATTTTATGCGATAACCAACAGAAATAATCGCATCTAAGTTGTAAAATTGACGTTCTCTTTTTACTTCTCTTTTACCTTCAACTTGAACTTGTAAGAAATCCTTACAAGTTGCTTTCTCTTCTAACTCTCCTTCTTCAAAGATGTTTTTTAGATGTATAGTTATGTTTTGTGGTGTAGTTTGAAACAACTCCGCCATTAATTTTTGTGTTAACCAAACGGTTTCATCTTGAAAACGAACATCTAATTTTGTTTCTCCGTTTTCATTTTGATAAATAATTATTTG
>JAESTK010000355.1 GCA_016763645.1 Flavobacteriales bacterium | reverse complement strand
TAATGCCTCACGCTGTAAAATATAGAATGAACTTCAATTCGGTCGTAAGTGACCCGAATAATACTATAGTGAATTGGGAAGCAGATATTTTACAAGATGGCTATGTGGGTAGTATCACGGATGTAAAAGGAGGCCCAGACCCTATAAGACATATATTACCATCCTTTGATAATGTATTTGAGCCTATCTGTTCCTCTAAGGCAGAAGTTACTTTAATGGTTGAAAGCCTTGATTTTTTCGTAGAGTTCCAAACTGCTGATGTTTATGAGTATTATATAGATATAAAAAGAGATGGTGCTACTTATTTCAAAGGCGTTTTAATTGCTGAGACTTATACTGAACAGTTCCAATCTGCCCCTTATACAATTAAGATTATTTTCAACGATGGGCTGGCAGAACTACAATTCGAAAGGTTCGATAACTCTGGAGTTTTAAGAACTGGTTTCACCTCCCTTATGGATATTCTAACCAAGTGTTTTTCCTTTCTTCCGTTTTTAAGAAAGACTAGAGAACTTATAAATATTTTTGAAGATACTTTAGCAGACGGAGATACACGCGGACTCTTAGAACAGATAGAAATCTACGAAGGTGCATTCTGGGAGAGAGATAAATCAGATGACGTTATCAAAGGAGAAAACTGCCTGGAAGTGATAAGGGGTATAATGTCTAGTTTAAAATGTAGAATTATAGTCTCTCAGGATATGTGGTATATCATTCGTATAGGAGAAATGTTTGACGCTTCCATAAAGTTTGTCCAATATGATACAGCCGGAGCGGTAGAAAGCAATAGTACGATTAGTTTAGCGCAAACTATAAGCAAAACAGGAACCCACCCCACATTATTAAGACATTTAGCCGGAGGTACAAATAATATCTCTAGAGAATATCAGGAAGTTGAATTTGATTATACTTCTAAAAACGACAACACAATAGATAATAATACGATTATTAACTGGGATTTTAGCGGGGGTTTTGATTTGGAAAACGGTTCTCCTGTTCCTAAATTATGGAAAAGATCTGCTGCTGTAAACACGGTGCTTGCGACTACTCCTACAGCTTTGCGGATAATTTCTGTTCCTTCTATTGGATTTACTGCGCACTGGTTAAGGATGGAAGAAGCTTTACTTACTAATACTGGAATATCCAGCAATCCACAAGCCGGGGGGGATAACATTATTCCAATCGACGCTACCAGAGAAAGCTTCAGCTTAACACCAGAAGACCCTAGCGATTCCAGTGTTTCAAAAAAAGATCTTCTTCATAATACTGCTGATCATTTAGAAATAAGGATTAAAGGATGGGTTGACTATACTAGGAATGTTACCCTTAATTCTGCTAGAGGCTTCTTATTTTTTAGATTTAAAGTACAGCTAGGATCTGATCTTTATAATACATCTAATCAGGTTTGGAATACAACTTCCACAAATAGGGTTTGGACGCGGGTATGGACATATCCTTGGAACGAACCTGACTCAGCACCATCAACAAAAAGAAGGCACTTTGATGAACGTATAGTATTGGCGAACTTTCCTTCTACTGGTGTATCAGATTTGACCGTAACATGGTTTATACCAGAAAATGGTAGACCGACTTCTGGTAATGGAGTAACTCAACTGCTAGATAAGTATGAAATAACCGTTGAATCAGTAAAAATTCAATATGTTTCTAATAATTCTACAGAATTTGCTACAAATAAAGTGTTGGGAGAAACCGGAAGCACTACGCTGAGAACCAATAGATTCAAGGCTTCTGTAAAACACAGTGATGGTCCTTCTGATTTTTCTATAATGAGTTTCCGTAGACCTACTACTAATTTAGCGACTACGCTATGGAGTACCAGGGGAGGGGCAGAGGCTTTACCGGGATATAAGATCTTGGTCATAGATCCTATATTTGAGAACATGGGAAAACTAAGACAAGTGTTTAATGGTCCGATGTATGGATTTTTAGAACTTCACAATACAATTAGCGGAATAGATTCTAAAGTAATGGCTTTAAAAGGATTTGACTTTAGTTTAAAATCAAGTACCATTAAAGTAAAACCACATGAAGTAGCAGCGTTTTCTCCTGTGATAACGTATTTCCCCCAATTTGATTTAAGTGGGTTTACAAATCCTGATGATTCAACAGATTTTAATATTACCGCTACTGAAGATTTTATAAATAATACTGCCAATTTGATACAAGGCTTACAAGTTAGTTCTACAAATATAACCATTGCTGCCACCCAACCAATTACTGGTAATAATGATGACAAAGGCACTGCCAAAGACTATCCAATATGAGTCTACAGGCATATTATACCTTTAATGAGAATGACCTTTCTGATGTAAGGGACTATTCTACATTAACCAAAGATTCCACTTCGGTAACCGGTTATGTGAATGTAGCTGGAGATATAGGCCGCGCCGCTGATTTAAGTGGAACTACTTTAAATTTCGGCAATATCTTAGATTTTGGAGGTACGAATTCAATGTCTATTTTTTCTAAATTCCAGAGAACCGCAGCCCAGGAACATATCTTAGCTTTTAAATCGGGAGCCTTTGAACTGAGAATCAACGCGGCAAATAAGGTTGTTTTTAAATTATTTATCGGAGATGCGATTACCCTAACTTCTACGGGTACAGTATCGACTGAACTTTACAATACTATAGGAGTGGTTTATGATGGTGCCAAAATGCTTATCTATATTGAGCGTTCTTTAGATACCAGTGCAGTTCAAACAGGAAATATAACAGCTTCATCAAATGATTTTCTTATAGGAGATAACGGAACTGACACTGCCAGGGGTAAACTGGAAATGCTGGCTGTTTACTCTCAAGGGTTAACTTCTGCTAACATTAAAGCCAGTCATGACCAACCCGGAGGTTTAAAAATGGATGTTCAGGATAGTACGGTATTTTCTGTAGGGGATTTAATACTTATTTCACCTAAAGGAACTGTTGCGGGGGCTCAGACTGTGATAACGGGAGATTTGGGATCTAATCAGGTCTTACTACTTCCTACATTAAATGATACTCCTTTAGAGGGGGATATTATGAAACATGTAGGAAATGTTTTTGATACAACGCGACAATTTAAAAATATCACCCAGATTACCAATAATAGCCCAGAGATATTAATACAAGATGGGGCCAAGGATTTCTCGCCTACTGTCTTTGTTAACAACCGTGTGGAAATTACAAAGAAAACAATCGCTCAGGATAATATTGATTTACTTAAATTAGCATTATTAGGTAACTGATGGCTACTACACTAAAGCAACTCGGACAATTAAGGCCAACCAACACAACGGCTGCCACTATCTATTCACCCGGAGCGAACACAGAGACTATTGTAAAATCTATTGTGGTGTGTAATACTACAGCCAGTGCAGTGAAGTATAGGATATTTTGGGATGACAACGGAACTACTTACGATGAGACTACAGCTTTATATTTTGATGTTAATTTACCGGGGAATACTACAGATACTCATGAACTTAATATAACAATGAATGATTCTACTGGGAATATCGCTGTAAGAACAGATACAAATAACGCCATAAATTTCACCTGTTCTGGTGTAGAAATAACTTAAAATGGGATCAACTAGAACACCACCAGTTTTTTTAAACACCGGAGCCGGGCAACCTCCTAACAATAAAACAATCACTACTGTCAGTACTGAAATTTTAGCTGCTAATAGTAATAGGGTGTGGTGTTTTTTAACCAATGATGGATTTCAAGATGTATGGATAGCAGTAGGACATCCGGCTGTGGTGGGTAAGGGTATATTTTTAGCCAAAAATGGAGGTAAAGAAAAAATAGATTTAAATGCGCATAACAATGAAGCAATTAACGGAATAGTAGCAGCAGATACAAGTACTGTTGCACTTCAAGAAGCAATATAATGAGCGGAAGAAATTTTGGAGAGTTAATTAAATTAAGCTTAGATACCAATGTTGCGGGGTCTGAAACTGCTATTTTGGAGATAAAATTCGCTGCCAGGGTAGTAATGCATGTGAATCCCAAAACAGGTAC
>JAESTK010000200.1 GCA_016763645.1 Flavobacteriales bacterium | reverse complement strand
TTGGATGTTGATGCATTATCCCAAATGTAAGAGTAAGGTGCATTACCACCTGAAGGTATACCTGTTGCAGAGCCATCAGTGCCACCGACAGTAGTTGTATTTGTAATGGTAAGAGAAGCGGTAAATGTTCCTGGGTTATTAGCTACAGTTACTGTGCCTGAACCAACACAGCCGTATACATCAGTAGTGGTTACACTATAGGTTGCTGTTCCTAAACCTGTCGCAGTTGTTGTAACTTGACTGCCAGCAGAAGCGTCCCAGACATAGGTGTACGAACCGCCACCACCACTAGCAGAAGCAGTTGCAGTTCCATTAGCGCCTACGCATATTTCATCGGTGCTCGTTCCCGTAATAGTAATATTAGGAATGTAATCAGACACTACAGCGGCATTAAAGAAATCAGACTCAACAGAACATCCTCCAATATCTGTTGCAGTGACACTGTAAGTTCCCACAGACAACCCGGTAATTGTTCCTGCTGTTTGTGCTGACCCAGACCACGTAAAGGTGTATGGCGCAGTTCCGCCAGTAGCGGTTGCAGTAGCCGTCCCATCGCCACTACCACAATTTTCTGGAGTAACCGATGTAGATAACAGGATTGTTCCTCCAGCACTAGTGACCTGAACAGTTGTTCCTCTTTCGCATCCTCTATTGTCTGTAATTAATACTTGGTAGGTTCCTTCGCAAAGACCTGTAGCAGTAGGAGTTGTTTGTGATGGTGTTGTAAACCAATTGTAGTTGTATGGACTGACAGCACCACTTGGAGCCACGCTAGCAGTACCATCACAAACACCACAAGAAACTTGCGTTGACGATTCGTTATACACCATTTCGCAAGACACAAAGTTGGCTCGGATTAACCATTCTATTTCATAGCCATATGCTTCGAGAGGGTTAAAACCACCCACCACCAATGTCAATAAATGCTGTGTTAGCTGTGTAAAAGTCAGAGGTGTAAACCATTCCGACATCTCCAGACCCATTTTGGTCACTAACACCAACAGCATAATCCCCTGTAGTCAATGTTAACGGCCCGCCATTTATTGCAA
The DNA here is from genome assembly GCA_016763645.1 of Flavobacteriales bacterium. Lineage (GTDB taxonomy): Bacteria > Bacteroidota > Bacteroidia > Flavobacteriales_G > NORP312 > NORP312. Next base: position 8,943 of record JAESTK010000200.1, on the reverse strand, counting down.
GGGTTAGAAAGATTGACCCTGCGGTAGTGTCAGCTGCAGTTATCGAATAAGTTCCTGAGGTCGCTATTTGCGTATTAGGCAATCCGCCAGACATACTATATACTACAAATTGAACATTGTCGCCAACTGTATTTGGTGAAATATATGCAGATATAGAGTTAAGGTTGTCCGTAGACTGAATAGTGAATGGGGTAAGGTATATCTGAGTATTACCAGCGCTTAATGAGCTGATTATAGTATTTGAATTGTCTCTTGCATAAATAGTATCGTTTACCCAATAGGAAGAATAAATGGTATCATTAGAAGTTACTTCATCAGCTTCCGCGATCGAGATTATGTACTCATGGTAATACGTTCCAGTATCAGAAGGTGTAAATCCTCCAGGTACTGTTAATGTAGTTGATGCCCCACTCGCCAGAGAAGCAACTGTATTTGTAGCTCCTGTAAAAACTTGGGTGAATAAGGCATCGTAAACAATAACTTCAGCAGAAAGATTAGTAACATTATCCCAACCGGTATTATCTACTTGCACTTTTACATCAATAGGGTCTGATTGTATAAAAGGAATTAAAGAGTATTCTTGAAGGGTGCTTATAGCCGCTGCATCATATTGAGGAGGTTCAATCAAAAATACATCATCAATCATCCACGCATAAGCACAGCCTTCTTGTCCACCAAATGCTCCAGTTGGACTCCAAAAATTCCAGCGGATAAATACAGTAGATTGACTACCTGCTGTAGCAGTAATGTCAATAGAAATTAGTTCTGGATCAGGAGAAACTGTACTACTTCCATCAGCGTAAGATGCGTTTACAACGTATTTGTCCCATGTTGATCCGTCATTACTTACATAAACAAAAGTGCTATCATACCAAGTGGCGAATCGTTGCTCATATTCTAAAAGTACCGCAGGGTTTGAGGAACAATCTATTGCAGGTGTATTTAAATATGCATCTTGATTATTTCCAGTACAATTCGCATCAGAATCGAACATCATATAACCGTTAGCTTCTGTTGTGAAGTTGTAGCTGCCCCCAAACACGCCAGCATAGGCTCCAGTAGGGCCTGTGGTCGTATATTCCCACGTATAAGATGTTCCACTTGTTGAGGTAGACCATGTCGCGGGAAGGCCCCCATCAAAGTCTTCGCAAAAGATACCACCAGCACAAGAAGGGGCGACAACTATTTCGATGTAAGAAACTTTAACTTCGTCATCAGAACCTAAAGTGTTTGATGCTGTTAAGGTAACGTTATAAAATCCTGTTGCGGTAAATTGCACTTTTGGATTTTGAGAGCTAGATGTTGTTCCGTTAATATAAGAATGTGTTCCTGGAGATATGTTCCATGCCCAACCGCTTGGAATCCCGGTAGACAAATCTGTAAATTGAGCATTTCCATTTACGACAACCTGTACTGGTGATGCGCTAAAATCAGTAACTGGCGGGGCAACAGGTTCACAACCATCGGAATTAAGTAAACTTGATCTCTCTGTGCTCAAAATATTGTTCATATAATCAGACTGATCGTTTGTGTACATATACGCACAGTCGGCATAATCCATAAAGTTTTCTATTTGATCACCGTCCGGTGTTCCGCATGAATTTGCAGAAGTTGGACAAAAATAGTTTGGTCCACCGCATTCAGGTGTGTCAAGAAATCCATCATCATTACTACAACTTTCAGAAGACCCCCAAGTATGTCTCAGACCCATATAATGGCCGATTTCGTGAGTGGCAGTTGTGCTGTTAGAGCCTAAGCCAATATCATAATCTAGTACCAAGCCATCAATATCGCTTCCGTGCATACCCGGTGTAGGTAAATACGCATAACCTGCTGTGCCAAAACCCGCACCATTCGAAATATTACAAATCCATACGTTAAGGTAATCTGTTGCTGGCCATCCTGTTTTACCTCCCGTGCCATCATCTTTCATTTTGTTGGTTTCGGTATCAGGGTCATAGTAGTCTTCTGCGGTTGAGGTTCGAGTAATACCCGTAGTTCCCGCTCCCGCTGGGTCTTTAGACGCTAAACAAAACTCAATATGAGTATCGGCAGTGTCACCAATAAAAGCAGGTCGCACATTGCTAATATTAGAGTTTGTAGCTCTAAAAGTTTGATTCAAATAACTAATCATGTCTAAAATAACTGCATCAGAAACATTTTCATCGGGGTTAGCCGGGTTATGCACAACATGCACAACAATTGGAATTGTTCTTACAGAGGCTTTTACCGTCCCTGTGCCAAATGAACTTGGGTCAGGCAGATAGGAGGTCATTTTTTGTAATTCTTTTATAAAAGCATTATTCGAACCTTTTATGGGGTTAGCGTTATTTTTTAATGCTTCTAGTGTTTTAATGTAATCATCATTTACTTTATCAGAAAGACACCAATGACTCGCATTTGAAGTGCTCGGAGCCGTTTGTATTCCAATATTTATTTGACTGAAACAAGTTAGAGTTGCGGCAATGCTTAAAACAGAAAGCGATAGTAATTTTTTAAACATAATTTTTTGTTTTTGTTAGGGTACGAAAAATAAAATCTTCCAAAAAACCAGAAGAAACCAAATTTAGTGAAAAAATTTGAATTGATAGGCGTTATTTTGACCAAAATAATAAGGCTATCTTTGCCTTATTGTAAATATAAAACTAGACGTTTTGCCAGCGAGAGTACTGTTAGTTGAGGATGAAGAGGGTTTGCAAGGTGTGATTAAATTAAACCTTGAGTTGGAAGGCTATTTTGTTTCTTGCGCTGAAGATGGAATAGAAGCATTAAACCTTTTTGATAAAAATAGGTTCGATTTAATTGTTTTGGATGTAATGCTTCCTGAGCTAGATGGGTTTTCTGTTTGCCAAACTATTAGGCTAACAGATCAAAAAACTCCTATTTTATTTCTCACAGCTAAAGACTCAAGTCATGATCGTATTAAGGGATTAAAACTGGGTGGAGATGACTATTTAGTAAAGCCATTCAATTTAGAAGAATTGCTTTTGCGAGCGTCTAAGCTTTTGGCCCGAACAGCAACAATAGTTGATACCCCAGACCAATACTTTTTTGGAGGAAATACAATAGATTTTACTGCATATTTAGCTATTAATAGCGTAAATGTTTCTCGGAAATTAACCGACAAAGAAGTAAGATTACTTCGGTTATTAACGACTAACGAAGGAGGAGTTGTATCTCGAACACAAATTCTTGAAACAGTTTGGGGATACGATGTATATCCTACAACCCGCACAATAGATAACTTTATATTAAACTTTCGAAAGTATTTTGAAAAAGATCCAAAAACTCCTAAGTTTTTTCTCTCGATAAGAGGTATTGGATATAAATTCGTTTCGTAGGCAACCTTTCAATTCGACAATCGTCTTAAAAATAGATAGTTAAACATCCTGTTTAGACTTCTCGTCCGATTGGTTTATTGCTCCAAAATAAATTCCCCAATCGGGCGTTTTTTTTCCATTAGTTTTGCGAAGTATGACACGAGTAGTTTTTCTTGGCGGAAAGGAAGTAGGATTTTTTTGTTTGAATCATTTATTGACGCACGGCAAACAACTAGGAATCGAAGTAATAGGTGTTTTAACGAGTAATAAATCTATTTCAGGCATTGCATTTTCTTTTCAAAATTTATGCGAAGAATATTCCGTTCCGATGCTTAACAACCTTAACGATTTGGTAGATGTTTCGGATGTTGACATTCTTATATCAGTGCAATACCATTTGATTTTATCACAAGAACACATAGCTAAAGTCAATCAAATTGCAATTAATTTGCACATGGCACCTTTACCTGAGTACAGAGGCTGTAACCAGTTTTCTTTCGCGATATTGGATGGTGTTTCAGAGTTCGGAACTACGATTCACAAGCTCGAAGAATCGATTGATGGCGGAGACTTAATAGCAGAAAGAAGATTTAAAGTTGTCCCTAATATTTTTGTTAAAGACTTGTACGATATAGCTCTTAAAGAATCTAAACTCCTTTTCATTCAAAATATTAAAGCCATTATTGATGATGAAATTACTCTAATTCCTCAGATAGATTTGCCACAAGAACGCGCCAGAGGCTTTCATCTACGAAACGAAATGGAAGCAATAAAACAAATAGATGCCAGTTGGCCAGTCGAGCAACAGAAAAGACATTTTAGAGCCACCTATTTCCCACCATTTCCACCGCCTGTGTTAGTAAAGGGTTCGGAAGAAATAGAGTTGGATATGAATTGGTACAACAGCGTATGAAATCGATAAGTTTTACAGTTACCAACGACTTAGCTCAAGACCAACGAATGAACAGAATCTGCTCATCATTGCATGCTGCTGGTTTTGAGGTAACGTTAATAGGTAGAACAGGAGGAAATTCCAAACCGTTGTTGGACAAATCGTTTTTACAAAAGCGGTTTTATTGCTTTTTCGAAAAAGGAAAACTGTTTTACTTAGAGTATAATTTTCGATTGTTTTTCGTGCTCTTATTTTCTAAGCAAGATGCGTATTGTGCGATAGATTTTGATTCTATTTTGCCTAATTATTTAGTGTCTAAAATTAAACATAAGCCATTAATTTATGATGCCCACGAATATTTTACTGAATTAGAAGAAGTTGTATCTCGTCCGGTTACAAAATGGGTTTGGGAAACACTAGAAAGATGGATTGTACCTAGGGTTAAATATGCTTATACTGTATCGAAAGGCTACAAAAAACTGTTTGATGGCAAGTACAAAACCAATTTTGATATTATTAGAAACGCTACCGTATTGCGAAATTTTGAAGTAGGAGGTAAGCCCGAAAAATATATTTTATATCAGGGTTCAGTAAATTGTGGTAGGGGACTAGAACAGTTAGTTTTGGCTATGAAAAGCGTAAACTGTAAATTAATTATTTGTGGCGATGGAGACATCTTACCCCAATTAAAAGTACTGGTGAATAGTAATAATTTACAAGCTAAGGTTGACTTTAAAGGCTTTGTTAATCCTTCCGAATTATTGGAATATACTCGAAACGCCACTATCGGAATTACTCTGTTTTCAAATACTGGGCTAAGTAACCAATATTCGCTAGCCAATCGTTTTTTCGATTATATGCACGCTTGTGTACCTCAGTTAGCAATGAGCTACCCCGAGTATAAGAGTTTTAACTTGCAATGGGAAATAGCAACGTTGGTAGAAGACTTAGAAAGTAATTCAATAGAGGTCGCGTTAAAAAAGCTCCTTACCGATAAAATGTATTACGAAAAATTATCTGCTAATTGCAAAGTAGCAAGAGAAGTAAATTGTTGGCAAGAGGAGGAAGCAAAGTTGATAGAGATATATCAAAAACTATTTAATTAGGACTTCATTTCGTTCATTAAATGCTGAAGCTTAAACAAGTCGAAATAAAGTAAATTGGGTGTATTGCTTTTTAAGTTGTTGCGAATATATTTTTTTAATAAAGCATAAATTAACTTAATAATCCATTTCGATTTAGTTCGATTTATTTTTTTATAAACGCGATAAATTTTGATGTCTTCATCAACTTGGTTGTGCCGAATTATTTGAGCTAAGTTTTTCATCCCATTAGCCGTTCTTTTTAAGAATTCGGAGGTATTTTCAAGTCCAACGTGTACTAATGAATTATCTATATGATGTATCGAGATGTTACTTTTCTTGAGCTGTTGAGCAAACAGTATATCTTCGTAACCATAGCCATCAAGAGATTCGTCAAACGGTATTTTTAGGACAATAGCTTTGTCGATAACAAAGTTATTGGTCATAAAATTTCGGTAAGGTTCAGTTGTTCTTTCGGTAGCTAGTTTTACCTCTCTCTTTATCCCATAAAACCATCGTAAGTATAAATTGGGATCAGAGGGGGGAAAACTTTCATAACTTCTTCCGCCATAAATTACTGGATAGGTAGTAAGTGTGTTCAAGTAGTTTTTGATGTAGAAATCCGATACTGTTTTAGAATCGCAATCGACAAATAGTAAGTTATCGAACTTAGCATTTTCAGCTAAGAGGTTTCTAATTTTCGATCGTCCAATGTTTTTTTGTAATTCGAAATACGTAATCTTTTGTCGATTCGCTAAAGTGTTATTTTTTGATTTAAATACATTAGAAGAACAATCGTCATAACATAGGATTTCGAATTCGATATTGGCTATTTCGCACTGTTTATATATGTCATTAATAAACGAAACAACATCGAAATTGTATATAGGAACTAATACAGAGAGCATCGTTAAATGGAACCGCCAATTGAATTTGAATCCATTTCGGTGAGTTTTCCCCCTTCACATTTTAGTGTTCGTGCAGGGTATTTATCCATTAAAACACTGTCGTGAGTTGCGAATAATACTGCTTTCCCTTTTCGAGAGATTTCGAGTAGTAGCTGTAATATACTTTCGGAAGTTTCGGTATCTAAATTCCCTGTTGGTTCGTCTGCAATAATAACTTCAGGGTTGTTAATTAACGCTCTTGCTATTGCAGCTCGTTGTTGCTCTCCGCCAGAAATTTCGTGAGGCATTTTATATCCTTTGGTTTCAAGGTTAACCATTTCGAGCATTTTTTTTACTTGTTCGTTCATTTTCTTTTTGTCTTTCCATCCGGTTGCTTTCATTACAAAAAGAAGATTGTCTTCGATGCTTCGGTCGGTTAGTAATTGGAAATCTTGAAAGACTATTCCTAATTTTCGCCTAAGGTGAGGAATTTTTCTAGTTTTTATTTTATGTAAATCAAACCCTACAATTGTACCCTCTCCTCCATTTAACTCAATGTCTCTGTAAAGTGTTCTTAATAGGCTACTTTTACCGCTTCCTGTTTTCCCTATTAGATAGATAAATTCTCCTTTTTTTACTTGGAGGTTAACACCGTCTAATATCAAGTTTTTTTGCTGTTGAATTTTCAGGTTTCGTAAATCGATGACAACTTCGCTGCTCATATTTTTATGATTTTTTGCTAAAAGTAGTTATAAACCGATATAACGAAAAATGGGCTTACAAAATTTTGCAAGCCCATTTTAAAATATAGAGTTTAAAGGTATTTATTTGACCACGGTAACGGTTCCGATAAATTCTTCAGGATCTTTCCTATCAGAAGTGTTCATTGGTTTAGCGAAAGCTTTCCAAATGTACACATCGTTAGGTGCTAGTTTCGTAGAGTTTTTAATTGATCCATCCCAAACCGCATCAAAATCTTGTGTATAGTAGATCATTTCTCCCCATCTATCGTAGATACTAAGTTCGAAATTATCACGATCAACACCCACCCCGAAAAGTTTAAATCCATCATTTTTACCATCGTCATTCGGAGTAAATGCGTTAGGAGCATAAATCGCGAAATCAGGATCTACTCTAAACATAACGGTATCGTAATCGTGACATCCATGAACATTAACTACATCTAACGCAATACCATACCAACCTGTATCGCTGTAAACATGTTCGTTAATAACTCCAAAACCACTTTCTGTATTGTAAGGGTCGTTAAAATCCCAAATGTACAGACTATCCACTCCAACAGAAGCATTAGCATTAACCTCTACATATGGATTGAGTAGTGTAGCTATTTCTGGATATACCTCGAAACTCGCGATCGGGGTAGGGTAAATATTTATGTAATCTTGAATAGATACAGTAGTAGTACATCTATGTTCAGAAATAACGGTAACAACTACAGTATACATTCCGGACTCTTCGTAGAAGAAAATAGGGTTAGAGAAGTCACCTTGATAGAGGTTAGAATCAACATAGTCTACAATCCCGTCTCCTTGGAAATCCCATTCCATAATACTGTTGTCCATACTAGAAGACCCATTAAAGTAAGCCTCTAAAGGCGGACATCCTTCATTTTCAAGCACTCCGAAAGAAGGAGTAGGGATTGGATTAACAACAACAATAATGGTACCCGTAGCAGGAGCAGAGCACCCATCTGATAAGACTACGAAATACGTAGTTGTATCAGTTGGTGATACTTCTATGGCTGTAGTAATTACAGCACTTGCAGAATCGCCTGTACTCCATACCCATTGGTAATCAGCAATAGCGGTTCCACCGTAACCGGTTGAAGAAATAAGCACAGGGTTACCCAAGCAAGTTTCCACAGTGTCTGGCATGTCAACTAGTAATTGAGGTCCAGTATTTACGATCATTGTGTTATTTGCAGTACATCCATTTGCGTCAGTTACAGTAACAGAATAGGGTTCGATTGTACTCGGTTCTGGAGTAACAGAATGTGGTCCGGGACCTACAATTCCTAAGGAATCTCCATAATCACCCCAAACAAACGTAAAGCCACCACTACCTCCTTCTGCTGCTATAGAAATATTTCCAGTTTGTCCAGCACATAGCTGAAGAACACCAGACGCAAAATTAACGATAAGAGAAGGGGGTTGAACAACAGTACCACAATCTGCAGCCAAACATCCGTTGTCATCAGTAACAGTAACACAGTAGTTTCCAGCACAAAGACCTGCAGCAGTTTGCCCTGCTTGTTGAGAGACATCATTCCAATGGAAAGTTAAAGGAGAAGTACCACCACTAACATCTGCTGTAGCAGTACCATCGCAATCTCCAAAACAAAGTGGATCAGTGATTACAATGTTATCAACTGCTGGTCCTGGTTGGTCAGATACAGTAACATTGAGAGCTAACGTACAACCCATTGCATCGGTAACTACAACTCCATAATCTGTTGGGTATAATCCAGTAGCAGTAGCAGTGATTTGACTGTTACTCCATAGGAAAGTGTAAGGGTTAGTGCCACCACTTGTTCCGACTACCGAGGCAGAACCATTAGAGAACGTACACTTAGCATCTGTCGACACGATAGAGGCCACTAGTTGATCTGGTTGGTTAACTGCAGTACAAAGCACTTCGGTACAACCATTTTGGTCGGTAACGGTAACACAATACGTACCCATTGCTAAATTAACAGCGTTTGAAGTAGAAGCAGTATTTGGGCTCCAAGCATAGCTATAGAA
>JAESTK010000199.1 GCA_016763645.1 Flavobacteriales bacterium | reverse complement strand
TATCTATCTGATTATCAGACTAATGTAATGAAAATTAAATCAATATCCTATTGATTGTCAAACAAATAAATCGTCTTTTTAACAAAAAAAGTATGAGTTTGCCCTGACTAGTCGACTAGATTCCGTATTTGTCGATTAAATAAATTAAGGTAGTGATTGATGCAGCTCCTAATTTCAGCTCACGTTCGTGTACCATTTCGAAAACATCGTTAGTTGAATGGTGTAAATCAAAGTACCGTTGCGAATCGGGTACAAAACCGATAAGAGCAGTTTTTCCATTTTTCAATGGCGCTATGTCAACACCTCCAAAGCCTTCAACAAGGTATTCTAGATCATAATCTTCTAAAAGATCACTCCATTTTAATAAATTTTGATATTGTTCTTTTGTACCGTCAATGCTAAAACCACGAGGGGTAAAACCACCTCTGTCGCTTTCAATTGCTGCAATGTGATTTTCGTTATTAGCTTTGGCTTGTTCAGCATATTTCTTTGCACCTTTTGCACCGTTTTCTTCATTCATAAACAATACAACTCTAATGGTGTTTTTTGGTTTATAGCCAATTGCTTTCAACGTTCTTAATGCTTCAATGGAGTGCACAATTCCCGCACCGTCATCGTGTGCGCCTTCGCCTAAGTCCCAAGAGTCAAGGTGTCCACCAACAATAATGTAGTTATCTGGTGTTTCACTTCCAGTAATTTCCGCAATAACATTATAAGATTTTACATCTGGCAATGTTTCGCAGTTCATAGATAATTCAAGTGTTAGACTTGGACTTGTTTTTAATTGTTTTACCAATTCATCAGCACTTTTTGTGCTAATTGCCGCAGCCGGAATTTTTGGAATGCCTTCTTCGTAGCGCATTACTCCAGTATGCGGGTGTTCATCAGTAATGGTGCTAAGTGAACGTAAAACAGTTGCAACTGCTCCCAATTTGGCTGCTTCAGATGGTCCTTTCGAGCGATATGGATAACAGCCACCATAAGCATTAAATGTTCGAATGTGTTTTTGATCCATAGGGGTGTTGAAGAATACAATTTTGCCTTTTACACCTTGTTCTCCTAGTGCTTCTAATTCCTCGAAACTATTAACGGCAATTACCTCCGCCTTGATAGTTCCATTGGTGCCAATCGACCCGCCAAGTGCACAAATATCTAAAGCGATAACACTAATTGAGTTGATGGTGCAAACTTCTTTTTCTCCACGTTTCCATTTCGGAACCATGACTTCTTGTAGCCAAACTTTATCGAAATTGTATGAATTTAACAACGCTTCGCCCCATTTAACAGCTTTTTCGGCTTCTGGAGAACCGCTTAATCTAGCGCCAACATCCTTACATAAGCTTCTAAGGTTTTCGTAACATTCTCCGTTTATGAGAATTTCGTCATAAATTTTACGAACCATTAGTGAGTCTTCCTTTTGCGATGAAACGAGTAGAGGAAATAGTAGTAGGGGAAGAAGTAATTTTTTCATTTTATGTGTTTTTGAGTTCTCGAAGATAAAAAAAGCCGTTCACTAATCGCAAACGGCTTTGATTAATTAGATTTTCTGTCTGCTAATGCTTAGCAGCCAAATAACGTTCAGCATCAAGTGCTGCCATGCAACCAGTCCCTGCAGCGGTAACGGCTTGTCTATAATCTTTATCCGATGCATCGCCAGAAACGAATACGCCAGGAACATTGGTTTTTGATGAGCCTGGCACGCCTATAACGTACCCAATTTTATCTAAATCAACCCACCCTTTAAAAATTTCTGTATTTGGAGTGTGCCCAATTGCTACGAAGAATCCTGTACAAGGAACAACCTGCTCTTCGCCAGTTACGCTATTTTTCACCTTGGCACCAGTAACACCTTGTCCATCTCCTAACACTTCAACAGTGTTTGTGTTGAATAAAATTTCAATATTTTCTGTTTTTTTAACTCGTTCGGCCATGATTTTAGAAGCCCTAAACTCATCTTTTCGCACAAGCATCGTAACTTTACTACAAATATTAGAAAGATAATGCGCTTCTTCGCAAGCGGAGTCCCCCGCGCCAACAATTACCGTTTCTTGATTTCTATAAAAGAACCCATCACAAACAGCGCAAGCAGAAACACCTCCACCCATTTCAAGGTATTTTTGTTCTGATTCTAAACCTAAATATTTTGCTGCAGCACCAGTTGAAATAATTACAGTATCGCAATGAATCTCCTTTTTATCTTCAACCCAGACCTTATGAATAGGACCAGTAAAATCAACTTTTGAAATCCACCCTGTTCTAACATCTCCACCGAAACGTTCGGCTTGTTCTTGAAGTTCTACCATCATTTCTGGACCAGTAACACCTTTTGGGTAACCAGGAAAATTTTCAACATCGTTAGTAGTTGTTAACTGTCCACCAGGTTGCATACCTTGATATAGTACAGGAAACATGTTGGCTCTGGCGGCATATATCGCAGCGGTGTATCCAGCAGGACCTGAACCGATAATCAAACATTTTACTCTTTCTATTTCTTCACTCATCTCTATAAAATTTTGGCAAATATAAGCCTAAATCTGTTCACGTTATTGTCAGATAACTACCATTTATTCTGTTAGGATTGCAATATGGTTTTGCTACTTTTGCTATTCGAAGAAATGGCGTTAACTAAAGAGCAAAAAGAATTATTAGAAAGGGGCGAAATGCTTCCAATAATGGAAGAGTTTTACACCGTGCAAGGAGAAGGGGGGAATACCGGTAAGCCTGCTTATTTCGTGAGAATTGGAGGTTGCGATGTCGGTTGCCATTGGTGCGATGTAAAAGAAAGTTGGAATCCAGACTTGCATCCAGTAAAGTCGGTTGATGAAGTAGTAAAGAATGCAATAAAATATCCTGCAAAAGCGGTAGTAATAACGGGAGGAGAGCCATCAATGTATAATTTGGAATACCTTACCGAGCAGTTTGTAAATGCGGGCATGCAGTTGTTCGTAGAAACTTCAGGAGCGTACCATTTAACTGGTATTTGGCATTGGATTTGCTTGTCTCCTAAGAAAAATGCTCCGCCTAAGGAAGATGTGTACAATAAAGCGCAAGAGTTAAAGATAATAGTTCACGATAAGAATGACTTAAAATGGGCAGAAGAACATGCAGAGAAAGTGAATACTGAATGTAGGTTGTTTTTACAACCAGAATGGAGTAAAAGAGAAGAAATTATGCCAATTATCGTTGATTATGTAATGAATAACCCAAAATGGAATATTTCGTTACAGACGCATAAGTATTTGCATATACCGTAAAGTAATGAAACAAATTAAATACATTTTTCTTGTTTTAATATGTTGTGTCGTACAGCTAGCAACTGCTCAGCAGTACACATCGAAAGATAAAAAGGCAATTATAGCTTTCGAAAAAGCTAGAACTCACTATGATTACGGTAGAGATAATTTAGCAGTCGAAGAATTAGAGAAAGCGGTAGATATTGATGATAATTTTATCGAGGCACATATTCTAATTGCTCAGATTTACTTAGGAAAAAAGAAATATAAAGAAGCAATTAAAGAGTATGAAAAATCGATAGAGATAGACCCTAAGTTTTGGCACGCTACTTATTATAGCCTTGCCAAAACACAAATGAAAATTTATGATTATGCCAATGCGATTACAAATCTCGAAATGTTTTTAACCAGTAAAAAGCTGACGCCTGCCATTAGAGCAGGTGCGGAATGGAGTTTGGCGCAATCAAAATTTGCAGCAAATGCGATTAAAAACCCTGTTCCATTTGAGCCAAAAAACTGTGGAGCATCTATAAACACAGATAAAGATGAGTATTGGCCAACCATTACAGCGGATAACCAAGTGTTTATTTTTACAAGGAGTGTTATGCCTAAAATTACAGAAGATTTTTTCATTTCAGAGAAGGGTGCAAATGGTGATTGGCTACCTTCAAAAAATGTTGGAAGACCAATAAATACACCTGATAATGAGGGGGCATTATCTCTTTCTCCTGACGGCCAGTTTGTGTTCTTTGTCGCATGTCAGCGAGAAGATAGTAAAGGAAGTTGTGATTTGTATATCGCAAAACGGTCGGGGAATTTATGGTTAAAGCCCATGAACTTGGGGTCTATTAACTCGCCTAAATGGGATTCATCTCCAACTTTTTCATCGGATGGGCATACACTTTATTTTTCTAGCGCAAGAGGTGGAGGCGTAGGGGGAATGGATATTTGGCGAACACGTTTTGATGGTAGTAAGTGGTCGAGACCCGAAAACGTAAAGGAATTAAATACGCGAAAAGATGAGATTGCACCCTTTATCCACCCTGATGATCAAACGTTATACTTTGCTTCTTCGGGCCATTTAGGTATGGGAGGCCTAGATTTGTTTATCAGTAGAAAAGCAGAAGATGGCACATGGAAGTCACCTGTTAATATGGGTTATCCAATAAATACGAACAAAGAAGAGCAGGGTCTTTTTGTAAATGCAACAGGCGATTTGGCCTACATTTCATCGGCAAGAGAAGGTGGTTTCGGACGGTTAGATATTTATTCGTTTCCGCTGTATGAGGAGGCCCGTCCGCAAAAGGTAACTTATGCTAAGGGAAAAGTGTACGATATGTTCTCGAAAGTACCGTTGGGCGCAACTTGTGAATTGATTGATGTAGAAACAGAAGAATTAATTGTGAGTACTGGTTCTGACGATAAAAGCGGAGAATTTTTGGTGTGCTTACCTATTAACAAAGATTATGCATTACACGTATCAAAAGACGGCTATTTGTTTTACAGCGAAACTTTTTCGATGACATCTCAAGGGAGTTCAACCGATCCTTTTGTATTGGATGTTCCGTTGCAGCCAATTACAAAAGAGGGTGGTACTGTTGTGTTGAAGAATGTATTCTTTAATACTTCTAAGTACGATTTGTTACCGAAATCTCAAGCAGAACTGAATAAGCTGTCCGACTTTTTAATAAAAAACTCAACAATGAAGATCGAGTTAGGTGGGCATACCGATAACCAAGGTAGTAAAGAAACGAACCAAATTTTATCTGAGAACAGAGCAAAATCGGTATTAGATTATTTGGTAAGTAAAGGTATTGAAGCTTCTCGTTTAACTTACAAAGGTTATGGAGACGCCATGCCAATTGCGACAAATGAAACGCCCGAAGGTCGTCAACAAAATAGACGAACGGAGTTTAAGATTTTGGCGGTGGAGTAGCTATTGCCGTACTACTATAAAGTTCTGTTTGTCATGTATTTTAGAATCGTAACCCACTAATTTTTTATTGATTACAACTT
>JAESTK010000198.1 GCA_016763645.1 Flavobacteriales bacterium | reverse complement strand
TACTCAGGAGGAAAGTACACAAAGGAAAGAAAAGGAGAATAAAGTAAATAAAAGAAAAGTAAAGGGGAAAGAGAACGCCCCCTCAAAAAGTAGTTTAGAAAGTGAAAATTCAAAAGGTGCTGACGGAGAAAAAGAAAAAGGTTCCGCCAAAAAAGAAAATGGTGTAGCCGACAAATGCAAAGAAGTGTTTTTGAATACCGCCAACGGTTATTACTGGGAACAACAAGACAGCAAGGCTCTGATCCAAATACTCGAAAAAATCAATCATTCGTTTGGGGGAAATCTTACCCCTGGAGAAGTACACTCAAATTTCGGATTGTTCATTGAGAATTTACCGAAGTACTGGCGAACCAAAAAATTTACCCTCCCCCTACTCAACAGGAATTTCAACGAAATAATTACAGAAATACAAACACAAAACACCGATGGAAAACAAACAAGTAGCAAATTCGGGAGACACGCAATTAGTGATCTTGCCGAACGTGCCTCAACATTTGGTAGGTAAAGGATTGAGCAGTATCGACTACGGTATTTGTGTTGCGAAAGAACAGCAAAATATTGGCAAGCTAATTACCAGTTCCGACTTTGAACAAGGTGTTTTCTTAGATGAAATTGGCAAAACAATTATGCAAGTTATCGGAGATTTAGGTGTGAAAACGCTACCTGATAAAGCAGCCGAAATTAGAATCATTCACTACATCACGAGCTACTACAAAGATTTTACACTTTCTGAACTAAAGAAAGCCTTTGAACTTGCCATAGTTGGCGAACTCAATATTGAAATTGAGCATTACAATTCGTTTGACATCAAATATATCTGTAAGATTCTGAATACTTACCGCAAACGAAGAGTTAAAGCGTTGGAAGCTATTAAACGAGCAACGCCATTGCTCGAAGCACCCAAAATAACACAGGAACAAAAGGACAAAATACGAAAGGAGTTTTTGGAATCTATTTGCAGATGCTATGATGATTACTGCAACGACAAACCTTTTGCCATGTATTCACTAACATTAGCTTATGATACCCTTTGCGAACTTGGAGTACTCAAAATTAGCAATGCGAAAAAGAGGAAACTTTATGCTAAAGCTGAAAAGCGATACCGCATACAATTGAGCCATCCAGAGAACAAAGAACAGCGCAACGCTTTTCAAGAGATTCTAACCAATTACGACAAGCGAGATAATTCAGAGCCAATAAAACGAATAGCCAAAGAACTTTCTTTAATGGATTTCCTTAACTCATGTAGAGTAAAAAAGGTGGATTTACGTCAAAAACTCTCAAAAATAATCTCAAAACAGACAAAAACGAATCAATAACACTCAGAAACAACTTAAAATCAAGCAGTACAATGCAGGGAAATGAAGTAAAAATACAAGCTTATTCAAAATTGGAACTAGCTACATTATATAAAGTTAGTCGTAAAACGCTTTACAGGTGGTTATGCCCATTTAATCAGGAAATAGGAGAATATAGAGGTCGATGCTTTACACCAAAGCAGATAGAACTAATTTTCAAAAAACTTGGGTATCCTTACAGTTAAAGTGGTAAAGTACTTGGTAACCAAAATTTGTATGCCTTAGAAAATGACTATGATGACAGTTGGCGATAAAACACACTAAGGATTGGGCAGGTGGGTTGTGCATCTGTAGAATATTTTAGATACCAAATTGAACTAAAAATTTAACCTATGTGTTTAAACTTCCTCCATGTAGCTGAATTCGACATTGAACAAAATTAGTATCCTATGTTGGCATGTGTTTATGGGAGGGAAAAACCTTTATAATTCCAACCTTTTTTAAAATTGAACGTCTTATTAAATAGAACATTTCAAATTATGGTCGTAAAAAAACATATTACTTATTACTTATTATTGTTTTTGCATTTTTAGGTTGTGAAAAATTACAGACAAAAAAATGGAAAAAGCCTACCGATACAGGTGTCCAGTTTAATATTAATCAGGATGTAGCAGGAAATGGTGTGCAATTTACTGATGGTTTTATTGTACTAAGTTCTTTTGCCTTTGAAGGAGAGAGAAAACAAGCTGATGACCAATCTTTTCAAAATGAGTTTAGCTCTGGGTTACATATTGACTTTAATACTGGAAGCACGGTTTCGGAAATGGATTTTGAGATACCGCAAGGTACTTACACTAGTATAGTTTTTTCATTCGAAACTTTTGATGAAAATGATACTAGTGCAATATACGTTTCAGGTGTGTACACTAACAATGCTGGCGATAAAATTCCTATAATATTTGATTTTTGGGATGGGGAATATTTTTCGATCTCGGCAGAATCAGAGGATGGAAATTCGGAAATTATACTTGATACTGACGTTCCAATTTCGACACTAATAGAGTTAGACCCAGTAATTTGGTTTAGTGGGATAAGCAAAAGCTCATTAGATAGTGCTGAGTTAGTTGAAATTAGTGGTGTATTATCAATATACATTAGTGGCAAGTACAATAGTGATATTTACGAATTAGTAGCAGATGAACTTGATAAGTCAACAGAGGCGGTATTTACTGTTAAATAAAGAATAGAACTGGAAGATAGCCAAGAAATATTTGCTAAACAACTTGTTGAAAGGTGTTTGAAAAACGAGACTAAGGCTCAAAAAGAGTTGTATGATTTATATTCTCGAAAAATGTATGGTGTCTGTAAAGGGTACTCTAATTCAAGAGAAGATACGAATGATATAATGCAAGAAGCTTTTCTAAAGGTTTTTAGGAGTTTAAATAAATATGACAATAAAGGTTCCATTGGCGGATGGATTAGACGGATATTTGTAAATACTGCAATTGACTTCTATCGACAATCGGAAAGAGAAATTGAAGTAATAAGCATCGACCCAGAAGTAGAAGAAAACGTATTTGTAGCACAAGAATCTTATTCTAATATTGATTATGAGCATTTCATTACTTTGATGCAACAACTACCCGAAAAAGCAAGGTTAGTGTTCAATTTATTTAATATTGAAGGATATAGCCACAAAGAAATAGCTGTTAAAATGGGGATTTCTGAGGGGACATCAAAATCTCAATATTCCAGAGCAAGACAATTACTTAAAATAGCAATTGTAAATCAAGGCATGCTTTAAGTTATGGATAAGGATTTTAACAAATGGCAAAATAACATGATGGATTCTTCGTCAGAAGAGCCGCCTATAAATATGTTTGATTCTATCAATAATGAGTTGAATAATGATTTTGACCAATGGCAAAGTGAAAAATTTGAAGATAACAACCAGGTTCCGCCAGATGATGTATGGGATGACATAGCATTCGGGTTAGATTCGGATACTAACTGGACTGTAATCCACAATAATTTAAGAAAAGATAGGCGGAGGTATTGGTATAAAAGATTTGCTGCTGCTGCATTATTGTTATTATCTTTTGGCATAGGTTACTGGGAACTTAAAGATAATTCTTCGCAATACAGCAATGGGGCTTTAGTAACAGAAAACAAAGAATCGAAAAATAATCAGGTAAAGACGACCATTACCAAAAAGAACGATGAAAGAAATGATAAAGAATCGAAACAGCAAATAGAAAAAAATAGCAGTAAAGGCTCTAATAGTAAATCAAACCAACATTCGGTAGTCTCTAGCAATAATAATGACATTGGGGAAATTCAAAGTAATGCTATTTCGGAAGACCCTAATCAACATGAAGTAAAATCCAGTATTAAACATAATAGTAATGTTTCTAATACAATAACAGATTTATCGGCTCCCCCTCCATATACATCTGATGGTAAGAATACCATTTTTAGCGAAGCGAGCGTAGTACTAACCCAAGAAAGAGAGGATTATATTAATGAAAATCAATCTTTAATTAAAATGCCGTTGCTTCCTGTTGTATTACTAACTATACCTTCTGATACGAACTTGCCATTTTTCGAAAAGAAAAATGTGCTTGAGGAAAGCAAACCACTACTTAAAGGAGATTTATATGTTGGAGTTACTGGTGCAATAAATAACACTTGGTTAATCAGCCCAAAAACGTTTGACGGTTTGAGACGACAGTCTAGTACTGATTCAAAACTAAGTATAGGTACATCATACGGAATTGTAGTTGGTTATAATTTCAATGCAAAAAACACCTTAGAAATGACAGGTGTATTAAACGAGAATGTTACACAGAAATATTCCTTTTATAGTGAAGGTAAATATCACGACCAAATGGTAATATTTAACATTTCGAAACTTTTAGTAAGCGGTAAGAGAATAGATGGTATTCGCAGTAAGATGGATATTGCTTATAGTACTAGTACAATTTATGGGGCATATTTTGGTAAAATAAGACAAGTAGGAACTGAACTGAACGGAAAACTACTGCTTTCAAGTTATGATTACGAAAAATATAACTATGGAGTTATGTTAGGTAAAGAAACCGAAATATTTATTAATCCATCATTTTCGGTTATTACGGGCATCAGATTAAATGTTGATGTAAAAAATATTTTTAATGGAAATTCCATGCTACCTGCCGATTTCAATGCAACCCATATAACTTCTTTGGGTTTTAATACTTCGTTGATTTACCACATTAAATAAAATATTTTTATCCCATTCCAACCTTTTAACTTTCTTGTCGTCAATATTGGTAGAACACTTTAAAAACTGAAATTATGATTAAAAGAAAAATAAGCACATTGAGTTTAGCCATCGTCTTTGTTGGAGGAACATTTTTAACCAGTTGCAAAAAATATGATGACGGTGGGCGACACAGCAGAGCCGATAATATTGTTGTTAAGCATTCATGGAAAATTTCTTCTGCCACCGATTTGGAAGATAATACAAACATTACTTCCGATTATTATGGAGAAGTATGGGAGTTCACTAAAGACGATGAGTTTTTGGAAAATTCTAATAAAAAAGGAACTTATTATTTTTCAGTTGATAAAACAAAACTTATCATTTCTAAAACTAATGGAGGAACAGATACTTATACCATAGTGAAAATGAAAAAAGATGAGATGATTTTAAACGAGAAAAACGAAGAAGAATTAACCTTAATTGAAAACTAAAAACAAAAGTTATGAAAAAAATTATTTTAGGTGCATTAATGTTGACGTTAGCAACAACATCAATGACAAGTTGTAAAAAGAAAGGTTGTATAGATTCTAATGCAGACAATTATAATACAGAAGCAAAAAAAGATGATGGAAGTTGTACATATCCCGTTATCAATATGAATGCTTCTGGAACTTCTGGAGATATTTCTGGAGGGGGAGGAACTGCTTCAGGTACGCAAACATTTACTCAGAACAGTTCTACACTTGGTTGGGATATGGATATAAATGCATCTACAGGTTCTTTTAACTTAACTGTAAAAGATGCTGATGGAACAACCGTAATAAACAAAACCTTAACTACTGGTGTAGGAGCACAAGATGCTGCGGGAACAAGTTCAGCAGGAACTACTGGTACGTGGACAGCAACAGTTACATTAACTGATCTTACTGGGACTGGAGATTATTCTTTCCAATAAAAATAAGCTGAATAGCAAACACGAAGATAAATATACCTTTTATAGGAATTTAGTATAAAGACTGTCTAAAAACTAATTTAGGCAGTCTTTTTAAGTATTGGTAGAAAGCCAACAAAAAATTGTACGGTTAGTAGTTGAAAACCCAAAAATATCTAAAAAAGAAATGTCTGAACAAATTGGTATCAGCACAACAGCTATTGATAAAAACATAAATACATTAAAAGATAAAAAGATAATTCGCAGGGTTAGCGATAAAGGAGGTTATTGGGAAGTACTTACCTAAGATTTAGATGAACAAGATGTTAATCTAAATTGCGCAACAAATTGTTGCGCAATTTAAAAACTACCTTTGGGCAATATGGAAGATTCAACATTAGATCCCTCCGAGCTTCGTAATGAAGGTGTAAAAGAATTGTACTTAACACTTTCTGTAAAGCATACCACTATTACGATTAAAGAATGTGGCGACATTTACGACCAAATGATGATGTTTTACGAAGAACATAAAGTGCTTCGTAGAATTAAAGACGAGGGCCAACCGTTAAATGTGGTTTATCTACGGAGTGTCTTGGAGAAGAAAAGCCTTCAACAGGATTCATTTTTATAATACCTTGCTTAACTGCTTTTTTAAGATACTTGTAGATAATTTTAAATTTATTATGAAGAGTGTTAGGCTTGTTCCCAACTTCTTCAATAAGATGCTTTTTGTACTTTTTTAACCACGACAAATCAATTTCATGTATTTGTAAATTGGGATGGTATCGTTCAATTTCTGCTAATATTAACTCTTCGCCATATATAGTAGTCTTTTTTAAATCTATACTATCTTCTTCTAGCAGATTTAAGCTATAGGTCAAGAAATTGTCTTTTCCCCCTCCAAGAAAACTTCTTTTTATCACATCAAAACTTACCAGTTTATCCCTTCGTTGCAAATCGAGTATAATATCTTCAATTTCGGTTTCTTTATCTAAAAAGAATCGGTTTAATGCTTTTGCATTTGGTACAGATTTCACAACTTTTACTCGTTTCTTTTCGTAATCGAAATATTCTGGTTGAACAAATTTATTCAACGGTAGATAACGTGTTTTTCTGTTAATCGTGATTCTCATGTAAATCGCACTTGTACCGTCTTTCTTTTTTTGATACTTGTCGCAATGTATGGAGTAAGTTACTTTTTCCATCTTTTTTAATTTTTAGGTTAACGAATGTGTTCCTGTTTTAGTTTACTAAAACATTACTAAAACATTTTCCGTTTCCATTGTATAAAAAGCAATAAATAGTGGTAAATCTGACCGTAGAACGGGCAGGATTTACTCTATTTAGAGAGATTCCTCCAATATCTTCACAAAGTAACTTTCTTGAGGGGCTGGTGCTCTTAAGGGCGTGTGGGTTCGACTCCCATCCTGCGCACACTAGGTAAATTAGGTTGAAACGAAATAGAACATCTAATAAAGGAATATTCGAGGTTCGAAAATTATGTTAAAAGGGCAAATTACTTAAATCAACATTGCCACCAGAAATTATTACCCCAACTTTCTGTCCTTTAAATTCTCCACGTAAAATAGGAGCTAAAGCAACAGCGCTAGATGGTTCTATAATTATTTTCATACGTTCCCATACCAACTTCATTGCATCAATAATTTCTTGCTCTTCGACAAGAGTAATTCGATCAACAAATTGCTGAATTATAGGGAAATTTTCATCCCCCAACATGGTTCGTAAACCATCGGCTATCGTTTTAGGGTTGTCGTTACCTACAATTTTCCCAGCTTTTAAAGACCGAAAAGCATCATCTACACCTTTGGGTTCAGCTCCAACGACCTTGCAATTACTACTGAAATAATGTGCTGCTAATGCTGTGCCAGCCAATAGCCCTCCTCCACCAACGGGGACAACTATTACATCGAGATTTGGGCATTTTTCTAATAACTCTATTGCCGCAGTTCCTTGCCCGATTATAACTTCCATTTGGTTAGAGGGATGCAAAGGAATTGCTCCTGTTTTCTTAATAATTTTGAGTACAGTAGTTTCTCTATCTCTTATTGTAGGCTCGCATTCGGTTACAAGCCCTCCGTAGCCAATTACCGCTTCTTTCTTGGGTTGAGGCGCATTATTAGGCATGACAATATGTGCTTCTAGCCCTACATTCTTAGCGGCTAAAGACACCGCTTGTGCAAAATTCCCCGAAGAGTGTGTTACAACTCCTTTAGCCTTTTCATCTTCTGTTAATTGAAGAATTGCATTAGCTGCTCCGCGCATTTTAAACGCTCCCATTTTTTGAAAATTTTCACATTTAAAAAACACTTCTGCACCTGAAATATTATTTATAGTTTGAGAGGTAAGTACTGGTGTATTGTGAATATATGGTGCTATTCTTTTAGCACACTCTTCTAATTCTATTTTTGATGGGAACATCACAATCTACTTTTCAAGCTTATCCATAGCACGTTACTTTTTCTATTGAAAAGCTCTTATTCACGAATTACAAAGTAACATCAATTAACTTCTAACTTAAACCCAACTCCATGAACATTTATGATTTTTATGCTAGAATCGGCTTTTAAGTACTTTCTAAGCTTAGAAATAAAAACATCCATACTTCGTCCCAAA
This sequence comes from Flavobacteriales bacterium, assembly GCA_016763645.1. Taxonomy (GTDB): domain Bacteria; phylum Bacteroidota; class Bacteroidia; order Flavobacteriales_G; family NORP312; genus NORP312. The sequence continues at coordinate 4,340 of JAESTK010000198.1, read as the reverse complement.
AAATAATCGTCTTCGCCCCAAACAACTTTAAGTGCGGTTTCTCTTTCGAGCACAGTATTACGATTAATACACAATAAACGTAGTAATTCTGCCTCTTTTTTGGTCAATGTTTTTTTAACTGAAGGATGAATTAACTCAAGCGATTTTGGTTTAAATTGATACTCGCCAATGGTGTAAGATTCTTTCTCTTCCTCATCAACGGAGTAAGCACGTTTTAGAATTACTTTAATGCGAAGAATTAACTCTTCCATACTAAACGGTTTTGTGATATAATCATCACCACCGATTTTAAATCCTTTCACCCTATCCAACTCCATTGATTTAGCTGTAAGAAAGATAATTGGGACTTTTTTATTCGATTTACGAATATCTTGGGCTAATGAAAACCCATCTTTTTCAGGAAGCATAACATCGAGCAAACAAAGGTCGAATTTGTTTTGCATAAAGGTCTCATAACCTGTTTTTCCATCGGTTTTTAACTCTACATCAAACCCTGATTGTTGCAAATTATCTTTTACCACAAATCCGAGATTTGGGTCATCTTCTACTAGCAGCAAAGAGTATCTCATAATACAGGAAGTGTTACAATAAATGTTGTGCCTTTGGTTAGTTCACTTTTTACTTCTATCTCTCCGTTATGTTCTTTAACCATTGTTTTTACGTAATTCAAGCCCAAACCGAAGCCTTTAACATTGTGTACATCTCCTGTTGGGACACGGTAAAATTTATCGAAAATGAGCTTCAAGTTTTCTTTTGCAATTCCAATTCCATTGTCTCGAATTGTAAACTGAATCGAACCATTATTATCTTCCGTTAAGATATCAATAACCAGAGCTTTTTGGTAACCGTACTTTATCGCATTATCGATCAAGTTTTGAAAAATATTGGTAAGATGAACTTCGTCAGCAATCACTTCATAATTTGTAGCATTGAGTGAAATATTGACAACTACTTTTTTCTCTTTCAAAGCCAAATCGAAATTCAAAATCACTTTTTCAATCAATTGATGAATGTCTATTTTCGATTTGTTCAACTTAATCTCTTTATCGAGCGTTGCAATCTGCAAAACACGCTCTACTTGATTCTTTAAACGATTGTTTTCGTTCTTAATTATTTGAGCATAATTAAACAAACGCTCTTTATCGTTAGCGATTTCCGGACTCATCAAAACCTCCGAAGAAAGCGAAATAGTAGAAATTGGCGTTTTAAATTCGTGAGTCATATTATTTATAAAATCATTTTTTATTTCGGACAAACGCTTTTGTTTTAAAATAACTGAGATAGTGTAAGCAAAAAAGACTATCACAACTAGAAGAACAAGCGAAGATATAAGCCAAAAACTCATTTGACTAATCATTGCTTTACTCCTATTTGGGAAATAAACACCAAAATAGTGCCCGTCTCTATCCCATTTTATTTGAGGTGCAGAAGTTTCCGAATTACTACCATCGGCTGCCAGCATTATTGCTTTTTTGAAAACCACTGAGTCGGAAAAGCAATCGTAAATTCCATATTCGAAATCAATATTTATTTCTTGTTTCAGAAATTCGCCTTTGAGTAACGACTCTAAATAAAAAGGGTTTAAGGTGTCGTTAATCGCTACTTGAAAATAATTTTCAGTTACTTTTTTTACAGGATCAACCATAACTGACGAGTCTTTACTGTGAATAAGAATTTCTCGTCCTACGTTTTTTAGAGCTTCAGTAATGTCATGGTCAAATTGTTTTTGCTCTAAATCATACGCCTTTTTCACCCAAAATATTTGAGTGGTTACCAAGCCAATCAACAAAATACTGGCTAAAACGATAATTATTCTGATGGTATTCCGATTCACACTCTAAAAGTAAGAGAATCAATTAGATTGACGATTTGTTTTAACAGAACTTTAACAGCTCATCGTAAACCCGATGAGTCGGCAATCCCATTACATTAAAATACGAGCCTTCAATTTTTGTAATGCCAATTTGCCCAATCCACTCTTGAATTCCGTATGCTCCAGCTTTGTCGAATGGTTTGTATTTTGCAACATAATATTCAATTTCTTGGTTAGACAGTTCTTTAAAACAAACGACTGTTGTATCAGAAAAAGTAATCTCTTTCTCTCTCGACTTTAGCACTACACCCGTAATAACTTCGTGAGATTTACCCGATAAATCGGTTAACATATTTATAGCTTCGTTTTTATCTTTTGGTTTGCCTAAAATTTGAGTTCCTAAACAAACAATGGTGTCTGCTGTAACAACAATTTCATTTTCTAGGGGCGAAAAAACACTTGCTTTTAACGCTGCTAAATGCTCTGCAATTTGAGAATTAGAAAGACTTTCTGGGAAAACTTCATCAACCTCCTTTACTTGTACTTCGAAACGAATATCAAGTGAAGATAGTAACTCCTTTCGCCTTGGAGATTGAGAGCCAAGGATAATTTTTATTCCTTTTAAGTGTCTTGCGAGCATTAAAACGTTTCCTGATTCATAAACTGACTCAGAATTTCGGAAAACAGCAGCGCATATAAAATTCCGAAAAGGGAAATTGCTTTGTTCAAATTACTTGCTCTGAGGAATTGCTTTCGTTCTGAACTCTTAAAAGTTAAATAGATGTTATAAACTAGAGGTAGGCAGATAAAGATGACGATATACCCCAATGTGATTTTGTCTGGCAAGATTATTTGTTGAACTGTGATTACCCCAACAATAACCAACACATAAAAAAATGAAGCGATACTTTTTGCAGCTGTCATTCCCCATTTTATAGGAAGGGTTGTAGCTTCATACGCTTCGTCCCCTTCAATGTCGGCCATATCTTTCGTTATTTCTCTAGCAAAAGTCATAAAAAAAGCAAAAATGGCATAACCAATAGTCCAAAAGGCAATTTTGTTAAAGTTATAGTCAAACACTTCCAGCATTTGAGAGTACATTATTTGAAGGTCTCTGTTAAGAAGTGGAACTTCATATAACCCAACCATCAATGGAATTAAGGCCGCCATCATCGCTATGATTACGTTACCAGCAAGTAAGTCGTATTTAAAGTTTGTAGAATAGAACCACAATGAAAGGATTGCAAATATCTGAATAAAAGCCAGGTTCCAATTACCAACCGCATAAGCCACATAAAGTCCTATAAAAAACCCAAGTGTATTCATTACAACATGTGCTCCCATTGCCACCCGTCTTTTAATGTACTTATCAATGATTACTTTTTCGGGCTTGTTAATTCTGTCAATTTTAAGATCAAAATAATCGTTGATAACGTACCCAGCTGCAGCAATGAGTACAGTAGAAAGACTCAATAAAAAGAAATCTAAGTGAGATATAACTAATTCAAATCCACCAGCTTCTACTAACGGCTTAATGATAAAATAGCGTAGTAAATATTGCGTTGCCGCAATAATGAGTAAATTCTGAATTCTAATCAGTTTTATGAAATTTACAACTACACTCATCACCAACCGTATTCTTTTAGTTTATCATTGCTTGCGGAAGTATCAAACCACTTTTCTTGTGCTTTCATTACCATTTCTATTGCCTCTCGCACCGCACCATCACCTCCATTTCTAGTAGAAATAAAATCAGAAATTTCAGAAATCTCGATTGCGGAATTACGCGGACAAGAAGGCAAAGCAACTTGTTTCATTACACCATAATCGGGAATATCATCGCCCATGTAGAGAATATTTTCAAGCTTAATACCGTAAGTTAAGCAGTACTCATCTAGCGTATCAACTTTATCTGTAGAGCCTAAATATACATCATGAATTCCAAGGTAGGTAAAACGAGAACGAACCGTCTCTGATCTTCCTCCGCTAATTATTGCAATGTTGTAGCCTTTCTTTTTTGCTAATTGAAGCGCATATCCATCACGAGTACTCATTCTTCGAAGTTGTTCCCCATCAGGCATGATTACCACACTTCCATCGGTTAGCACTCCGTCAATATCAAAAACAAAAGTTGTGATGTTTTTTAGTACGTTTAAATAGTTACCCATGATACTTTTTGATGATGCTTTCGGAAACGAATTTATACAAATTGTAATATTCGGGCTTATTTTCTAGTAATTTCAGATGTTTTTCGATCACTTTACTCTCATTACGCATAGCAGGGCCCGTTTGAGATTTTTCTGGAGATACATTCTCAATTTGCTTAGCAGATTGACTAATTAACCCTGTGAGAATGGAAAAATCTATATCATTTTCGTCAAGAATCTCTTTTGAAATAGTGTATAAATAATTTGTGAAATTGTTTGACAAAACAGCCGATAAATGAAGGTGTTCTCTTTGTTTTTCATCAAGGTAAACAACCTTGTCAGAGACAAGTCCAAAGAGTGTAAATAATTGCTCTTTCACG
>JAESTK010000197.1 GCA_016763645.1 Flavobacteriales bacterium | reverse complement strand
CGAAATGGTGATTTTGAAGAAGGAACCTGTGTTCTTCGCGCTAAAATAGACATGGCAAGCGACAATATGTTGTTGCGAGACCCTTTAATCTATCGAATTAAAAAAGTAGCACACCACCGCACGGGAACTGATTGGTGCATATATCCAATTTACGATTTTGCACACGGACAGTCCGACTCTATTGAGGGTATTACCCATTCACTTTGTTCGTTAGAGTTCGAGGTTCACCGACCACTTTATAATTGGTTTATCGAAAGCTTGGAGATATTTCCTTCCGAACAAACCGAATTTGCTCGTTTAAATTTATCATACACCATTCTAAGTAAGAGAAAATTGTTAGAATTGGTTGAAGGGAACCACGTTTCGGGATGGGACGACCCAAGAATGCCAACGCTTTCTGGTCTTCGTAGAAGAGGTTATGCGCCAGAAGCGATTGTCGCCCTTTGTGAAGAAATTGGAGTGCTTAAACGTAACGGGTTAACAGATATTGCTCTATTAGAACATCATCTTAAAACGCATCTTAATAAAGTTGCTCAAAGACGGATGGCGGTGCTTAATCCACTAAAAGTAACCATCACGAACTACCCTGAAGGGGAATCGGAATTATTGGACGCAGTAAACAACCCCGAAGACGAAACTGCCGGAAAAAGACAAGTGCCGTTTTCTAAAGAACTATATATCGAGCAAGACGACTTTATGGAAGACGCTCCTCGTAAATTTTTTAGACTGTCGCAAGGCCGAGAAGTGCGGTTGCGTTATGCCTACTACATTACTTGTAATGAAATTGTTAAAGATGCGAATGGAAACATTACTGAGCTTCTTTGCACATACGACTCCCAAACAAAAGGAGGAAAATCTCCTGATGGTCGAAAAGTAAAAGCGACCTTACATTGGGTTTCTGTGGCACACGCGGTTGATGCCGAAGTCCGGTTATTCGACCGCCTCTTCAAAACGGAACAACCAGATGTTATTGAAGAAGGAGGACATTTTGCCGACAATTTAAACTCAGAATCGATTACAATTATAAAAAATGCAAAGCTTGAGCCAGCATTAGAAGATGTATCGGAAGGCACAACGTATCAATTCGAGCGGTTGGGTTATTTCTGTAAAGACAAAGACTCAACCTACACTAATTTAGTGTTTAATAGAACCGTAGCATTACGAGATTCTTGGTCAAAAAAGAAATAACATGGGCTTAGTTTTAGTTGAAGATTTAGAAGTTTTTGCCTACCATGGTCATTTTAAAGAGGAGCAATTAGTGGGGCGGAATTTTGTGGTAAACTTGATGGTAGAAACCGACTTTACTAAAGCGATAAAAACCGATGAACTAGACGGAACGGTTGATTATTCTAAACTCTGCGCAATTATTCATGAGCAAATGGCAATTCCATCTAAACTGCTAGAGCATGTTGGTGGAAGAATAATTGAAAAAGTAAAAACTGAATTTGGCGACACCATTTTTTTTGTAGAACTTAAAATCGCAAAAATAAATACTCCGCTTCCCGGTAAAATTGGTGCAGTTTCTATTGTAATGCGAGAGGAATTTAGGTAAAATATTCCCCTAAAAAGAGACGACAGACATTTTAGTCTGAATTACTGTTGTATAGAAAGAATAGGAACCCCGATACTACTGCCTCAACAAAGTAACTGATTTTTGAGCGCTATATTCTACACCATCAGCGCCCACAGCTTCAACAAGAATAAAGTAGGTGCCATCAGGGACAATCACCCCACTGTATGTTCGCCCGTCCCAAGTACTATTTACCCTGTCCCAACTATATAATTCTGTTCCCCAACGGTTGATTATAGTTGCTTTAAACGTTTCGATAAACTGACCATTAACCCGGTACAGATCGTTTACCCCATCATTATTAGGGCTAAACACAATTGGTATTACTAATGAAGAGCTTCCAGAAAGCTCGACAGAAACAGTTATTGAATCAAGGCAGTTTAATGAGCTATCAGCGTAAGCATAAAGTGTTATTTCATACTCCCCATTTTCGGTATAAGTTGTTGTTGGGTTTGTTTCAGTTGACGTTTCTCCATTTCCGAAGCTCCAAGAATAAACCAGGGCATTTGTGCTTAAATTTGTAAAAACGAATTCAGAAGGCAGAAGGTCTTGATTTTGTGTGTAGCTAAAGTCTGCGACCACAGTTGAAGCACCATCAACAACGGTTGAACCATTTGCCTGACAACTTGCGGTATTAATAACAGAAACAAGATATGTTCCGCTTGACAATCCCGAAACGGAAGCTGTTGTTGCTCCATTAGACCAGACATAACTGTAACCAGTTCCTATAACAGATACATTGACCGCTCCGTCATTATTAAGACAATTTGCCGAGGTATTAGTAATCGTAATGGCTATTGCAGAAGGCTGTCCAATCGAAACAGAAGCAATACTTGTACAACCAATCGTGTCGGTAACGGTTAACGAATATGTTCCTGTGAGTAACCCAGTTACTGTAGAATTGGGTTGTGTATTAGACCAAGAGTAGGTATAAGGGGTTGTTCCCCCTAAAGCAGTTGCGGAAGCTGTTCCGTCAGAATAGCCATAACATGTATTGTTTACTGAACTGGTAGTAATGCTTAATACAAACGGCCCTGTAACCGAAATAAGACCAAACACCTTACACAAACTATCATCAGTAACTGTAACAGTGTAACTGCCGACAGTCAAGCCGGTAGCGGTGGCCGAAGTTTGATTTCCTGTTGTTGCATCCCAGAGGTAAACATAGGGTGTTACGCCTCCTATTATATTAGCTACTGCCGTTCCATTGTTTTGTCCAAAACAAAGAACAGTGGTTGAATCCAACGTTAAAATCAGTTGAGGAGGCTCAATAATATTCACGCTGGTTGTAGTTGCGCAATTTAAATTATCACTTACCGTAACAAATTGAATTCCTGCCGAAAGCCCTGTTGAAGAAGTGGTGGTAGAGCCACTTGCCCAGCTATAGGCATATGGGGTGGCCCCTCCGGTGACAGTGATCGTTGCGGCACCACTTGACCCGCCATAACAAGTTATCATCGTGGTGTCGGTAAATGATATTATAGGCGTAAGATTATTAATCGTTACACTTACCGTTTGTGGACAAGAATTTTCATCAAGAACTAATACAGAATATAAACCAGCGGAAAAACCCGTAGCAGAACTGGTTGTTTGTCCATCAGACCACAAGTAAGTATAATTTGTCCCTGTTCCTCCTGTTGCTATTGCGGTGGCTGTTCCATCACTTGCTCCACAAGAAGCTTGGGTTATAGAGGTGGAAACCGTAAGCGCTAAGGGCTCAGTTACGGTAATATTTCCAATTACGGTGCATCCGTTACCATCGGTTGCCGTAACCGAGTAGCCTTGAGCAGAAAGCCCCGTTGCGGTGTTGGTTGTTTGCCCCCCAGCAGTTGCCCCCCAAGAGTAACTATAAGGGGTTGTTCCGCTAGAAATAGTAACCGTTGCAGTACCATCACTATCTCCATTACAGTTAACAGCAGTGCTATCCATAACTAAAATCATTCCAGCGATTTCGATAACTGTAAGTGGGATAATTGTGCTGGTACTATTGACTGGGGGATCGAAAGGAGCTATACACCCATCATTTGAGTACGTGTCTATTCCACCATAGGTAAAACTCACGGTTGCCCCGTTTTCTTCACCTAAACTGCCATCTTGCATAGTCAATGAATCTATATCATAACTAACAACGTCTGTACAGCCTCCACCAAAATCAATTGATAATGTTCTAGATCCACCAGTAACGATATAATTACTAAAATGCCCAGCAGAACCACCTTGATCACATTGAAACAAAACATATACCGTGTCGGTAAGATTAACAAAACTGTTAGAAGTGGTAGTGGGACTATCGCCAGAAACGATTAAAACATTCGCTCCCGCGGGAATTATTCCGCTAGGAGGATCTATTAGTACTCCACCGCCAGCTATCGTTGCGTTAGTATTGGTAATAAATGTTGGGTTAGAACATAAGCTATTCCAACTATTAAAAGGCCAGGTAACAGTTAAATTTGCTGCATCTAAGGAGCTTGGGCCTGTCTGAAAAAAGAACATTTCATGTTGGTTCTCGGGGGAGTCACAAGCATCAACTAAAATTCTGGTAATCTCAACACAACCGGTAGGAAAAGTTTTAGCCCCACAATTATTATTATCAGAAATAGAGACTAAAATTGTCCCAGCGGGTAACCCCGAAACAGATGAAGTTGTAGAGCCATCATCCCACAAATATGTATATGGAGTAACACCACCCGAAATAGCAACAGAGGCAGTACCGTCACTTCCTCCAGGACAAGAGACAGGAGTTAAAGAAGTAGTATAAACAAGAGTTGGTGGCTGAGTAATTGTGTATGAATTAATTGAAGAACAACTCAAGTTATCTGTTGTGGTCAACGTATAGAACCCTATTGATAATCCCGTAAGTGATTGTGTTGTTGCGGCTGTGTTCCATAAATAACTATACGGAGTTGCTGCCCCTGAAACACTAATAGCAATAGAACCATCGCTATTTCCAGTACACGAGACATTTGTTACAGTGGGCGTAACTGAAATCGAACTAGGCTCAGTAATAGTTACGGATAAGTATTTATTACAAGAGCCACCCGTAACAGTTACAATGTAAACACCCGCACTTAATTCGATTGCCGAAGCGCTTGTCTGATTATCAGCACTAGCAGGCCAATTGTATGAGTATGAAGTAGTACTTCCTCCAGAAGCGGAAACGACAGATATTCCATCAGCAGCGCCTCCACAAGTAACATCAGTTTCTACTGAGGTAAGAGTGATGTCCGAAGGCTCATAAACGGTTACATTAATTATTGCCGTGCATGGTGTTTGGTCGGAAACAGTAACACCCGAAACGCCTCCCATTAATCCGGTAACGGTGTTATTTGTTCCACCATTGCTCCACAAATAAACATAAGGAGTGTTTCCTCCTGATGCAGCAACTGTTGCTGAACCATCGCTTTCTCCATAGCAACTTAGGCCAGTGGTTGAGGTAATAGTTAAGTTTGGTGTTGGATTGTTGATAGGTTCGGCTAGAACAACGGAACATGAGTTAACATCGGTTAGCGTAAGTGTATAAGTGCCTAACCCCAAGCCGGTTGCAGTTGTCGAAGTTTGACCATCGCTCCAATTGTATGAATAGGCAGTTGTGCCCCCCGATACTGATGTTACAATTTGCCCGTTATTTACCCCACAAGCTGCGTCTGTAACTGTTGAAGAAACAGCTAATATTCCAGGCTCTGTAATGGTGGTTGTTGCCCCTGTAATACAGCCATTAGCATCAACAATCGTGATAGAATAAACCCCAGAAGAAAGACCAGAAGCGCCAACCGTTGTTTGCGAAGCTCCATCATTCCACGCATAAGTGTATGGGGTCTGCCCAGAACTAACGACAGCGCTCGCAATTCCGTCATTTGCTCCGTTACAGCTAATATCTACCGGAGAAGCACTAGCGGTCACAATACAGCCAGGGTCACTAATAACACATGAGCTAGTTGTAGTACAATTACTTGCGTCAGTTATTGTTACGGTGTAAAGCCCTATTGTCAATCCAGTATTAGTTCCAGTTGTCGCTCCATTAGACCACACATATTGATAAAGAGTTGAGCCTCCTGTTGCGCCAGAAGCTGACACTCCATCGGACGCCCCTACGGTTGAAACATCTGTACAGGTTGTTGAAGCCAAGAGAATTGCAGGCTCTGCAACAGCGGCAGTTGCCGTAATTGAACATAACGCGTTATCTGTAATTGTTACAGAATATGTATTTTGTGTTAATCCAGAAAGGTTTTGAGAGGAAGAACCATTACTCCAAACATAAGTTAAAGGAGAAAAGCCTCCTGTTGTTGTAAGTACGATAGCCCCGTCTACAACTCCGTTACATGAAATATTCGTTGGAGTTAGTGTGATAGCTAATGCACAGATTGGCTCAGAAACAGTGCATATTCCTGTTGTTGTACAGCCATTAAGATCGGTTACGGTTACGGCTTGAGTACCAGCGCCTAACCCTGTAGCCGTAGCGGTGTTTTGACCATTACCCCAACTGTATCCATATGGCGTTGTTCCACCAGAAGCTGCGGAAGCGGAGGCTCCATCAGTTCCCCCCACAGTAGTCGCGTCAGTACAGGTGGTTGCTACGCTTAGCGCAGTTGTAGGTTCTGTAATGGTAACCGAGTAAGGCGCAGGGCAAGAATTTGCATCTGTTACCGTAACCGAATAAGTATTCGCATTTAGCCCAGTTGCGTTTTGCGTTGTTTGATTATTTGCGTTACCATCCCAGAGGTATGTGTATGCTGTTGTTCCTCCAGAGGCAGTAACAGTTACACTTCCGTTAGATGCTCCATTGCAAAGGACGTCTGCCTGTGCTGAAGAAATTGAAATAGCAGTCGGCTCAGTAATTGTAACTGACTCTATTGCATCACAAGGGGTATTGTCGGTTACAGTAACATTGTAAACCCCCGCAGGAACCCCCGCAACAGCAGAAACAGTTTGTCCACTCGACCAGAAATAAGTGAATGGCGTTAATCCTCCTGTTTCTGAAACAGTTGCAGATCCCGTACTATATCCATTACAAAGAACATTTGTTTGTGAAGAAATTGAAACAGAAAAAGAAGTGTTACTAACGTTTTCTGTAATAGCTGTAACGCAACTGTTCCCGTCAGTAATCGTTGCAACGTATGTTCCTGTTGATAAACCCGTTGATAAAGTGGTAGTTTGCCCGTTCGGCCACAAATAAGTATAATCAGTGGTTCCGCCTGATACTGTTATTTCGATAGAGCCATTACTTGCACCACAAGAAGCATCTGTTATGGTCGTTGTAATAATGAGAGGAGAGGGTTCAATAATTGTAATGGAAACAACAGAGGCACTCAAATTACCATCGGTTACGGTTACGGTGTAACTGTTCGCTGATAACCCCGTAGCTGTAGCAGAAATTTGATTATTCGCACTTGCATCCCACAAATATGAGTAGCTGGTTGTTCCTCCACTAACAGTAAGAGCCGACTCTCCATTTGACCCCCCATTACAAGTAACGGAAGTTTCCACTGAGGTCACAACAAGTGGAGTTGGTTCGGTAATAGTAGCGGAAGCAGTTACGGTACATCCTGCATCGTCAACTATGGTAACGGTGTATGTGCCATCACATAGTGCAGATTGATCTTCGGTTGTGGGACCGTTGCTCCAAGTATATGTGTAGGGAGTAGTTCCAGAACCTGGAGTTAATGATAACGTTCCGTCACAAACAGCATCACAAGATGCGTTTGTGTTGGTTAAGGTAATTGTGGGTAACGGATTAACTATTACAAATACTTCTGATCTTGGGCTATCTGTACCATCGATATCAACTTCTGCCCAGTAAGATGTATCGGCAGTTAATACCGTGGTAGTATATGTAGGGCCAGTAAAAAGAAGAGTAGCAGAAGATTCAGTTGCATACCAAGTATACGTATAAGTGGTGCCCGTTTCGTTTGTATACGCACCTAGTGTGGCTGTTTGCCCACTACATATAGTATCGTTAATCCCAAGAACTGTAGCACCTGGGTCAAGAATAATACAATCTTGACCATCTAAAGGTTGCACAGTAATTTCGAAATCGCATTGTGTTCCTGCATAACCATCAATTGCTATAAAAACACATTGTGTTATATCGGTTACGTTAACTACGATAGTAGTTGTTCCAGTTAAATTTTGCCCAGGAGCTCCACCATATACTAATGTATTTAAGGCGCTGCCATCGTCATCTCCGAAGAAAACGGAAACTTGGTATCCATTTGAAGTTGCCCCACCAGCACTAGATACACAATTTGAACCAGTTACTTCAATTTCCCAATCACCAACCGTTTGGGGACACATTTGGTAAAAGATGTCGTTTTCAACACTATAACCAACATCCGCACCTGCACTACCACCTCCAGTTTCAGTAGCTAAGTTACAGTCAAGGTCATTATAAAAATCAGTACCAGCGCTAAATTGTCCAGGGCAGTTACCAGTTTGCCCTGCGCCATAGCTACAGGCATTAAAAGAAGTACCACACTCTGAAATTATTTCTGCCTGAAAAATGGCATCATTAAGAGCAACTGTAGCTCCAGTATAGTCACAGGCAGAAACACAGATGCCAGCACCTCCACAAACGTAACCAGAAGGACAGTCGCTATCTGAAGTACAAGGAGTATCATCACACACGCCACTATTACAATACATTCCTGCGGGACATTCAGAATCTGAAGTACAAGGCACACACTGGTCTACGCCAGAGCCGTCAATAGTAGTCCAGCTTATTGTTACATCGCTTATGGCGCAATCTTTTTTGCCGGCAAGCCAGTACAGTACAGCGTAACCGTCAGCCAAAACTACTGTTCTACAGGCTAAGCCGTCTGCTGTATAGTAGTAATCCACTAAGGTGCCATCTGATTCACGAATGACCAATACATCGGCAGTGGAACCGCCCGTACAACCTGCGGCATCTATATTGTTAATGTCTATGCAAATCTGTATCGAACCAGCAGTACCGTCTCCAATTGTTATCGAGTTTGAAGAACCTACATTTCCTGTTTCATCAAAGAAAAAGGAATCCCCTGAACAGGTGCCTTGAGCTTGAGCATTAAAAGCTAAACCTATCCCAAGGATTATAATTGAGATTAATTTTTTCATAACTTAAAGCGCTTTAGTTTTATATTCTCCTGACTTGGTGTCAATTAATATTGTTGTTCGCCCCCTTTTAATTTGATTTACGTCTAATGAGAACACATAAAATGTTCTCGATTCTGTATCGGAGAGTTTAAATTGTTTTGTTTCTACCTGTTCGTAAATTTCCAACGAAGATCTATAAACTCTATGTTCTACACCATTTTCGTCAATAACATGACCCTCTGTTACTGATGGATTTTGATCCATGTAGTAAACGTATTGTTCTTCGAGCAAATATTTTATTTGAATTTCTTCATCATAGTTTGTTTGAGCAGAAGCAACAAAGCTTACAGTACTAAACAGAACAAGTAGAGGTAGTATTTTAACAGTCATAACAATATCAAATAAATTCTCATTACAGAGAATGACGTAAAAGAACTAGGATGGTTGCCTAACTTCTCAAAAATTAAGTGCGCAATATAGTGAAATTAACCCTTATAAGGGCAGTGCTTTTGTCTTAATTCTAGCCATTCTTTTATTCCTGAGTAGAACTAGTTCGCTTATAGAAACTTAGTCAAGCACTTCGTTTTGTTTTTATGTAGTTAGTGTTTTGTGAAATTTTGACAAAAAACTACATTCATTTAAAAGACCAAACTCATCTTTACCCTGCTATACGTTTAACCAACCAACATAATGTGTTCATTTGCATACAATGTCTCATAAAAGAAAGAAAAATAAACCCGTATCAAAAGGCAAGCTAATCAACTCGGTGTTAGTTGTTTTTGAGAAAAACCAAGGAAGAACGCTCAACTACAAGCAAATTGCTAGAGCACTCAACATTACCTCTGCAAATAGCAGAAAGGTAATTATTGATATTTTGAACGACCTTGTCGTTTCAGAAAAATTAAAAGAAGTTGACCACGGTAAATACGAATTAAAAGCCACCAGCAGAATTTTGAGCGGCCCCATAGAGTTTACCCGTTCAGGGTCAGGTTTTGTTACAATTGAAGGGCAGAATCGCGATATTTACATCCACGCTAGAAATGCTCGAAACGCATTAAACGGTGATGTTGTAGAAGTTAGAATTACCAAATCTGGACAAGGCGGAAGAAGGTCTGAAGGCAAAGTCGTTTCTGTTACAGAGCGAGCAAAAACGAAATTTGTTGGTCAACTTGAGGTCAGTCAAAAATATGCTTTTGTAATACCTAATGACGACAAAACACCAGTAGATTTCTTTGTTCCGTTGGACAAACTAAACGGAGCTAAACACGGGGAAATAGTTTTGGTTAAAATGACCAGCTGGTCGGCAGACCAAAAAAGCCCGCATGGAGAAATATCCGAAGTTTTCGGCAACCCTGAAGACAACAACGTTGAGATGAAATCCATTTTGGCGAACAAAGGATTTACTACTGGTTTTCAAAGAGTGGTTGAACGAGAAGCAGAAAAAATTCCACTCGAAATTTCGAAAGAAGAAATAGCAAAAAGAAAGGATTTTAGAGACGTTTTAACGTTTACTATCGACCCTGCTGATGCAAAAGATTTTGATGATGCTTTATCTTTCAAGAAACTAAAAAATGGAACCGTTGAGGTTGGTGTTCACATTGCAGACGTAACACATTACATAACCCCAGGAAGTGCTTTAGACGAAGAAGCAATAAATCGCGCAACTTCTGTTTATTTGGTTGATAGGGTAATTCCTATGCTTCCCGAAAGGTTATCGAATGGTGTTTGTTCGTTGCGCCCAAACGAAGAAAAGCTGTGTTTTGCTGCAGTTTTCGAAATAGACAAAGACGCTAAAATTATCAGTACTTGGATTGGACGAACTATAATTTATTCTGATAAACGCTTTACTTACGAAGACGTTCAAGAAATTATTGAAGCGGGAGCTGGGCTTTACGTTGATGAAATTCTGCATCTCAATTCTTTGGCAAAAACGCTGCGAAATAATCGAATGAATGATGGTTCGATAAGCTTCGACCGAGTAGAAGTTCGAATTAAATTAGACGAACACGGGGAACCTGATGGTATTTATTTAAAAGAGCAAAAAGACGCGCATAAGCTCATCGAAGATTTTATGTTGCTTGCCAACAGGTCTGTTGCGTTGTACGTTTCTAAACTAGAGCGAAAAGACAAAACATTTGTCTATCGAATTCATGACGACCCAGACCCAGATAAAATTTCAGCTTTTGGGCAGTTTATTTCCCGTTTTGGGTATAAAATTGACGAAAACAGAGTTCAATCTTCTCTAAACAGCGTGTTGAGTGCCGTGAAAGGAAAACCCGAAGCAAATGTGGTGGAAACACTTGCTATTCGTACAATGGCAAAAGCGGTTTACACCACCAAAAACATTGGCCATTATGGCTTAGGATTTAGTCATTATTCTCATTTTACATCGCCAATTAGAAGATACCCTGACGTGCTAACCCACCGCTTGCTGTGGTATTATTTAACTGGTGAAGGAGAAAAAATTGACCCAGAAGAAATCGAAGAGCTCTGCAAACATTGTTCGCAACAAGAACGCTCTGCCGTTGAAGCAGAACGAGAATCGACCAAGTATTTTCAAGCACTAATGTTAAACGACAAGGTCGGAGAAACTTTTTCGGGGCTAATTTCTGGCGTTACAGATTTTGGGTTTTTTGTAGAAATTGAAGAAAACAAATGCGAAGGCTTAATTCGCCTTGCCGACATGCAAGACGACCACTACTATTTCGATGAAAAAAACTTTCAAGTTGTTGGTAATAACCATGGGGCGATTTATCAAATTGGGCAACGGGTTATGATTAAAGTTCGTAAGGTAAACCTTATGAAAAAACAAATTGACTTTGAGTTAGTGCTGAACTTAACATAACTTATTTTCAGCTCATTAAGTGTATTTGTTTAAATTCGTAGTTCCTAAATTTATCTAAATCATGGAAAAAGTAACCTTAACCTTAGCGATTTTCTTCTTTTTCGGATCATTTCTTAACGCACAAATTACTGAATTAGTTGTTGGTGAAACAACTTATGACCTACAAACAAATGCAGCTGTTTTAAACAGCATCATTAACCACGGTAATGATTCTATATCAGTTGTTTGGACCCGAAGCCTGTCTGGAGATATTGGTGCCTCAGACCGAGGGACAGGATATGTACACTTCAATCAAAATGGTCCAGCGCCAACATTTCCAACTTCAAGGCTAGAAAACGCTAGAACTGGCTGGACCAACATTGGAGTATTAGCCAACGGCAAAGAGATAACATTGGCTCACAACACAACAATAAGTAGTCTTACCACAATGCAAAACACAAGTGTTGGGTCGGCTACATGGTCGCAGTCTGACTTATCATTAGGCGATCAGGTGTGGAATAAAATGGCAACTGGAGGTAGCGATGGAATGTCTATTCACCATATATCGCTTCGAGTAGGGGGAGTGTTTGGAGGGGTTGACGGAGCCTTATTGTATTCTCGTTCATTAGATGGGGGGCTAACTTGGGATATCCAAAGTCAATTCATTCCGGGGTTAGATGCCTCAAATTACACCACAATGAGTGGCGACAGTTATAGCCTTCAAGTAAGAGATAGCGTTGTTGCTGTTGCATATTGGGGTGATATGATTCCAGTAATTTTAGCAAAATCTACCGATAACGGTAATTCGTGGACTTGGACTAAGATTATCGACCAGGGATTTGATTATGACGCCAACACAAATAATACTAATCCAGCGAATGGGCCAATTGGTATTTCTGATGCTGATGGAGATGGAAATGCAGACACATTAAATTCTACAGATGGATCGGGGGCCATTTTAATAGATGAAAACGGAATGGTACACATTACCTATGGAAATATGAGGTACCTTGATGACGTTGCAGGAGATGGTTCTTGGGCTTATTTTCCTAACACGAATGGACTGATGTATTGGAATGAGTCAATGGAAGATGCCCCACCTATCCTTATTGGCGCAGCGTTAGATCTAGATGGAGATGGGTTTTTTGGAAGTGTTGGAGGTGTTCTCTCGTTAGATGGCGGCCAATACTTTGGCTCCCCCTCAAGTATGCCACACATGGCTTTAGGTGATGACGGGGACATTTACGTCTCTTTTTCGGCTATAATGGAAACTATTGATAACGGAGCTCAAACCTATCGTCACATCTATATAACTAAAACAAGTGATAAAGGCTGCTCATGGGCTGACCAAATTGACGTTACTCCTCTAGTGGCAACTAATGGAATTGGGGAGTGTGTTTTTGGTTCATTAGCTTATGATGTTGATAATTTTGTTCATTTAACTTATCAACGTGATTTCGAACCCGGCCTCGCAGTAAGGGGTGATCAAGACCAATTTGGGGCCAACGACATAATATATACAAAAATTCCTGTGGTTGATCTAGATACTGCTGCTATAGTTAATTGTTACACTTGGCTTGAATACCTGGACACAACTAGTTTTTGTGCTGGAGATTCCGTATTTCTTAGGGCCGCATGTGGCGTAAGCTACCTTTGGTCTAATGGTTCGACTAGTAGTGAAATGTATGCTAAAACCTATGGAGTACACACTATCTCTATTACCAACGCTTGCGGAGAAACAGACGCTCATTCGGTAACTCTGACTTCAATTATTACAACAATATTAACGGAAATGGATGAGACCTTCAATGGGTTAAATGATGGTGAAATTAGTGCCGCAGCAACGGGTGGTCAAAGTCCGTATTCATATTTATGGAGCAATTCACTAGCAGTAAACCCAATAACAGGCCTAGCACCTGGCAGCTATTACGTAACCATTACAGACGTTAACGGGTGCAAGGGGATAAATACTGGAAGTGTTGGTGTTGGAGTACCTCCAACAAGCCCCTGCGATACTACATTTGTTACCACTACTATATTCGTGTCAAATGAAACTGTAGCGGGCGCTTCAGACGGTTACGTTATTGTGTCTGGTGAAAATGGAATTACACCGTACGCTTATTTATGGGACAACGGGACAACGGATAGCTCTATTTCTGGATTAACATCGGGAACATATAATGTTACAACCGCTGATGCCAATGGGTGTTCTACTACTGATATCGTTACCATTACTTTATTTAGCCCTTGTGATTCTACTTCAATCGTTTTAACTACATCTGTAATAAATGAATCTATTTCAGGCGCAAACGATGGACAAGCTACCGTATCAGCAACGGGTGGAGCAGTCCCATACTCGTATTCTTGGAGTAACGGAAATCCTACGGGTTCTGCAGCGGGCTTATCTGCTGGGGATTATTCAGTTACGGTCAGTGACGATAATAATTGTGTAGCTTTTATAACCATAACAATAGGGATTGGATTAGGAATACAAATAGACAGCAACAATATTCAAACTGTGGTTTCTCCTAACCCTTTTTCGAGTTCGACATTAGTTCAGTTTTCGAATATTGGTAATGAACAAATGGAGCTATATTTGTCCGATGTTTCTGGAAAAATAATAAGAAAATACCGAACGACTTCTAATCAGGTTTTGGTTGCAGGTGAAGGTCTAGCGAGCGGCATATATTATCTCTCACTAAACAACGAAACTTCAGCAAAAGTAATTAAGCTAATAAAAAACTAAATCTCATGAAAAAATTACTTTTCCTTTCTCTATTTTCATTGTTGTTAACACCAACTTTCGCACAAGAAACCGTTACTTCCGAGCAAGTAAAAGCTTGGATAATCGAGCACTCACAACAAGGCGGAACTATCGACTTTTTTACTGCTATAAAAGGCATCGAAAACGATGTAATACAAGCTAGCGATGGCAGTTTTACAACCAACAAAGGGTTGGCGTTGGTAAATCGGGGCATGGCGCTAAAAGAAGCGGGAGTGCTTTCGGCAAAAGATGCGTTGGCAATTTATAAACTCATAAAAAAAGCGGATTTAAACGAAGCCGAAATCAAAAACATTACCAAAGGGTTTTTGTAGCGTTTATCTCAAGTTAAACAACAATTTCTTAATACTTTCTGCGCTTTCCATATCACAAATTATTCGTTCTGTTGGTTGTTCGGTTAAATGCACACCGTTTCTTCTGTAAAAATCTAAACAGATATTTCCAGGAGTTAGCAAGGTTTCTACCAAGTCGCTAAACGGAGATTGGAACGAACCAACTGTTTGTCGGAGTTGTTTGTCGTAAAATGATTTGAGTTCGGGTAAAGACAAAGTATTTGCAATTGTTTTTCTGTTTTCCACAGAATCATCATACCAATCGAAAATATCGTCCATGTATTGGCAACAAGCACCCAATTGATAAAGTGCCGTTTCGTTTTTTTGTTTCACGTCTAACAAACTAAAAAGTACCAAAGCAGAATAGCCTCCTTTTTCCTCAGTAATTTTTAAGATCTCTTCACCTGTAGTGGTTTCTAAAACTTGCTTTTTGCTGTTTTCTTGGGCTTCGGTTAATTTCAAGAAGAAAGACAAAAACGACTCTTTTTCACTCATTTCTCCAAAAAGTGGACGATAAAACTGTAAAAACAGGCTTTCTTCGTCATTTTCAGGTTTTGTGCTTGTTGATTCTAATAATAAAATAATTCGCTCTTTTGGTGTGTTCAGTTTATCAAACAAATCATCATAGACAGGCGCTAAATGACTGAGTAAAACTATTCGTTCGAGTTCTTTCGAAGAGAGCCTTCTGCCAATCAGTTTTTCAAAGCTCAAGCCAATTAAACCAAAGCTTTTTACATATTGTCTTCCACGATTAAATTGTTTGGTTTTCAGTAAGTATTGGTTTTCTTGGTTCTCGAAACCTAGTTTTTTGTAGAGTGCTTGATAATCAAATGCTTCAAGCTGTTTCAAATACTTACTTAGCCGCCAAGCCGATTTTATGTTCTTAAAAAGTCCCATTTGAGTCGATAAAAGTACTTTTGTTTTGCTAAATGTCATTTTTCAAGAAATATAAAAAACCGATTGACATCCTTTTTTGGGCATTTCTAATTGGAGTTGCGGTATATAAATTTGGCTATCAGCAAATGGCACCTATCGTTGCTTTTGCCGAGCTAACTTTGGTTGATGAAGCTGGTCAGGAGTTTACCATGAATGATTTTTCAGACAAAAACGTATTAATTAACTTTTATCAATCGTGGTGCGGCCCGTGTATGGGTGAAATGCCATCGCTAAGCAAGGCGTACCAATCTTTAAAAGAGGATGATTTTGTGTTTATTGCGGTTTCGGACGAGTCGTTTGAACTCATAAGCCACGTAAAAGAAAGAACTAATTCTTCTTTGATTTTTCTTCAATCAAAACAATCATTAGATGAAATAGGAATTCGTGCATATCCTACAACTTATCTCATTAACAAAAAAGGCGAAGTTGTTTTCGAAAAAGTTGGACCAGACGAATGGAGCGCACCCGAAATGTTAAGCAAGTTTCGGAAGCTGGTTCAATAATCTTTTGCATTTTTGACGCTCACGTTTTTCAATTCAAAATGTTGAATGAAGCTTAACGAAAAGCAACCCTATGATTAAATTAGCATTTAAAAACCCATATTTAATATTAGTACTATCGGTTATTGTTATAGTGCTTGCTGGGGTGTTGGTTCCTCGAATGCCAGTAGATATTTTGCCCCAGTTTAAAAAATCTGCCATGCAGATAATAACACTCTACCCTGGCATGCCTGCTGAGGTTGTTGAAAAAGATATTACTAGCCGAATGGAGCGTTGGACAGGTCAGTCTCCAGGCATAGAAAAACAACTTTCTAAAAGTTTAATGGGCGTAAGCATTGTTACCAATTATTATGGTGAAGATGTTGACCCTGCTGAAGCCATGGCAAACACATCTGCTTATGCGATGAGCGACATGTATTATCAGCCACCAGGCACGTTACCCCCGATGGTTCAACCGTTCGACCCTACCGCCAGTAAACCGCTGATGTTACTTACAGTAAGTAGCAAAACCAAAAGCGGTAAAGAACTATACGGAATCGCATATTATAACCTTAGGCAAATGTTAAGCGGTGTCCCTGGAATTGTTGCTCCAGCGGCTTATGGAGGAACAAAAAGAAGGGTTCATATTTATGTTGACCCATCTAAACTAGAGGCGCTTGGTATTTCGCAAACAGAAATAAATGATGCGATTAAAGAAAACACAACTATGATTCCTTCTGGAATTGCTGAAATAGGATTAATAAACTATGCAATTGATGCAAAAGGGATGATAATCGATGTCGATGACTTTAACGACATTGTGATTACTTACAAAAACGGAAAACCAATTTATGTTAAAGACGTTGGTCATGCCGAAGATGCAAGTGTAATACAAACCAATATTGCCCGCGTTGACGGTAAAAGTCAGGTTTATTTACCCATTTTTAAAAGACCAGGAGCCAATACAATTGAGTCGGTAAACGGAGTAAGAAATGCGCTTCCTCAATTAAAAGAGAGAATGCCAGATGACGTTAATCCGGGTGTAATATTTGATCAAAGTTCGTATGTGCGAAACTCGATTTCGGGGCTTACTAAAGCAGGACTTGGAGGGTTGGTTTTAGTTATTATCGTCTTAATCTTGTTTCTAGGTAATTTCCGTTCTGCGCTAATTGTATCAATTAGTCTGCCACTTTCGATACTCTTTTCGTTTATTGTTTTATCGATGACAGGACAAGCAATTAACAGCATTACACTTGGCGGAATAGCTTTAGTGTTGGGTCTGTTGGTTGATAATTCTATTGTAGTACTCGAAAATATCGACCGCCACCTAAAAATGAACAAATCGGCTTGGCAAGCTTCAATGGATGCTGCCTTAGAAGTCGCAACACCCGTTTTAGCGTCAACGCTAGTTATAATTGTAGTGTTTTTTCCTGTCATTTTTTTAACAGGAATGGCTAAATTTCTGTTTTATCCGTTGGCGATAACCGTTGCAGGATCTATGTTAGGCTCATATATTTTCTCTTTAACGTTAGTGCCTTTAGCGGCCGCTTATCTGTTTCGAAACAAATTGCCAAAAGCAGAAGATCAACAGACTAAATCTGCGCTCGGGTTTTTTCAACGGTTTATTGAGAATTTGCGTAACCGATACGAAAACAGCTTAATCCAGGCGCTTAAATACAAATGGGGCGTTTTAACTTGTGTTTTAGGGCTATTTGTTTTTTCTCTTTTTGTGATGAAAAATAAATTGGGTTACGAACTTTTTCCGCAATCTGATGTTGGTCAAATGGAAATTATGGTCCGAATGGAATCGGGGACACCACTAAAGACTACCGAAAAAACCATTATCGAAATAGAGCAAATTTTAAGAGATGAGTTGGGCGAAGATTTGCAACAGCTAATTTCAAACATTGGGGTCTTTTATGACCTTCCAGCGGCATATACACCAAATTCAGGCACGCAAGACGCTTTTATTGGGATACAATTAACTGAAGAACACAAAACCAGCACCTTTAGTTATGCGACACAGCTCCGTAAAATACTGAACGATAAATTTCCAGGGATAGAAATTAGCTTTAACACGGGAGGGTTAATTACGGCAGCGCTTAACGATGGAAAACCTGCTCCTATTGACGTGCAAATAATTGGTAATAACTTACAAGAACTACGAAAAATAGCGGAGCGAATAAGAGATACGATTACAAGTATTTCAGCAACAAGAGATGTTCGGATTCTTCAACGGATAGACCAACCAACCAAAGACATTGACATTGACAGAATTAAAGCTGCCGAATTAGGGGTTAAACCCGTTGATGCCATTAAAAATATGGTTTCGGCATTAAATTCATCCGCGACATTTGATAAAGCATTTTGGATTGACGAAAAAAACGGGAATCATTATTACGTCGGCGTTACTTATCCTGAATATTTAATTAACGATGAACATATCCTTTCTAATGTAAACGTGTCGAGCGCAACACACGATAAACCTGTTCCGTTTAGAAGTTTTTCTAAGATCACGGAATCAACAAACCCAGTAGAAATTAACCATTACAAATTGCAACGCGTGTTTAACATCTATTCCTCGGTAGAAAATGCAGATATTGGATCGGTCTCCGATGAAATTCAAAAACGAATAGACGCAATGACTTTCCCGAAAGGGTATAAGGTTAGTTTTCAAGGAGAAATTGCGATAATGAAAACATCTTTTGCAGATTTAGGTATGGGAATGGGACTTGCTGTAGTTCTTGCATTCTTAATCATAATACCACTCTTTCGTTCGTTTAGGCAGCCACTTATTATTATTATGGCGTTTCCTTTAGGGATTATTGGCGTTGCTTTATTGATGTGGGTTACAAACACTAACCTTAACATCCAATCACTAATGGGCATTATTATGATGATAGGGATAGCCGTGTCTTATGGCAATATACTTATCGATAGAATTAACGGACTTATTAAAGAAGGAAAAGAAAAAAGCATAGCAATAGTTAGTGGTGCAACAGATAGATTTCGCCCTGTTTTAATGACTGCGGGCACAACAATTTTTGGGCTATTACCAACGGCCATGGCAACTAGTGCTGGAACGGAAGCAAACGTCCCTCTTGCCATCGCTGTAATAGGAGGAACTTTTACGGCAACCCTACTTACATTGTACATCATTCCAATACTATACTCACTTATTGCAAAAAAATAAAAACGATTAAAAAATGAAATCAATAAAACATAATCGATTAATATTAGGTCTGTTGGCTTTGGCGTTTTTTGTAATTTCTTGTGGCGTGGAAAAAGAGAGTCAAGAAACCGAAATAGACACTGAAATCAATAAGATTCAGTCGGTTGAAGTTGTAAACCCACAACAAAGGTCGTTTACTGCCGATATTTTAATTTCAGGCACAGCACAGCCAAATCAGAAAGTGATAGTGTACGCTATGGAAAGCGGTTATGTGCAAAACGTATTAGTTGATATTGGCGATAATGTTGCAAAAGGGCAAGTTATAGCAGAGCTATCTAACCCAGAATTATCAAGGCAATTAGAAGAGAAAAGTGCGAAATTAGATGCGCATAAATCTACTTACGACAGGCTAAAATCAATACAAGAAAAAACACCAGCATTAACTACACTGCAAGTAGTTGAAGATGCCGAAGCGGCATATTTAGCTTCAAAAGCGGAAGTAAGTGCAATACAAGACCGGTTAAGTTTTTTACAAGTAAAGGCCCCATTTTCAGGAAAAATAACAAGGAGAATGGTCGATAATGGTGCGCTGATACAAAGTGGATTAACAGAAAGTAATCCGCAGGGAATAGTTGAAATACAAGACGTTAATCCTATTCGGTTAACAATTCCATTGCCAGAATCAGATATTGTGTCCATAAAAAAAGGGACAGCAGTTGAAATTTATTTTCCTGAATTAGTCGGAGAAGCGTTACTGGCTAAAGTAAGCAGAATGGCAGGAGCGCTGGACCCAGCCTCAAAAACATTACAAGTTGAGATTGACCTCGATAACGCAGATAGTAAAATTAAGCCCGGTATGTATGCAAAAGTAACCGTGAAAATTACGAGTAGAGAGAGCGTTCTTTCGCTTCCTGTTACGGCTCAATGTATCTTTCAAAATCAGAAGTTTGTTTTGGTGATAAAAGACAATGTTGTAGAGCGAGTTCCGCTTCGAAAAGGGCTTGCGAGTAAAGATTATTTTGAAGTACTAAACACCGATATTACCGAAAAATCGTTGGTTGTTATTCAAGGTAAGGGTCTAGTACAGACAGGGCAGACCATTAACCCCGTCTTAAAGCAAGAATAAAATGGGTCAACAATTCAAATTAATTCGCCCGCTTTTGTTGCTTCTTTTTTTAGGAGTAACTCGGCTAGCTTACGGGCAAGAAAATACAACTCCGATAAACTTAGAAACGGTATTAACTCTTGGCGGAGCGAATAATCTAACCATTAAAGAGTACAAGCTAAAACAAGACCTTGCCTTGGCAGATTTCGCAAAAGCAAAAGAGTGGTGGCTACCTAATTTATATGCAGGAACGTCTTTTCATCAACTATGGGGAAACGCGATGAATAGCGATGGCAGAATATTTACAGACGTTAATCGCCAGAGTTTTTGGGGCGGTGTTGGTGTTAATTCTTCTTGGGATTTTGGCAACGGAATTTTTACGGCAAACGCAGCAGAGTTAAGTTCAGAAGCGACTGCGCTTGAAACGGAAGCTCAGCAAAATCAGACACTATTGAGCATAATTGAAACATATTATGATTTTCTTGTTGCACAGCTTTATGCTGAGTCATACGCGCAATTAGCAGCCCAAGCAAAAACGATTGCCGACCAAATTGAAATTCAAGTCGATGCGGGTTTACTGTTCGAGTCGGAGTTGCTTTTGGCGCAAAGTAGTTACAGCCATTTACAAGTACAAATGATGTCTGCACAGCTTCAACAAAACACAAAATCGGCACTGTTAACACAGCTATTAAACATCGACCCAACCTCTCGTTTAGTTTGTATCGATACGGTTTTAACCCCCTTAACTTTCGAAAAGGAGAACCTCGAATTAGAAACCTCTTTCGAGCCTGCGTATCAAAAGCGACCTGAGTTAAAAAGTATGGATTTAATGTTGCAGGCGCTAAATGCGGAGAAAAAAACCACCACCACGGGGTTGTTGCTTCCAAGTTTTAGTGTGGGCGCTTATGGGTCTTATTTTGGCGGTGTTTTTACACCCGTTAATCCTACAAGTTCAATTAACGCTTCCTTAATATGGACAATACCAACTGGCAGGTTAATTTACGGAGGTAAGCTAAAACAATTCGATGCTCGAATCGCTTTACAAGAAAACCAAATTTTGCAAGCAAAAGCAGCAATAAATAGAGAAGTACTTTATGCGAAAGGCAGAATTATACTCGCAAAAGAGCAGCTAGATATTGCCTTAGAGGGAAGTCGTTTAGCAGAAAAAGCTCTTGACCAATGCGTGCAGAGGCAACAATTAGGTACGGTGCGCCCTTTTGAGATTTTACAAGCGCAAGAAATTTACATCAACTCTCGGTTAGATTATCTTACTTCGGTATCATCCTATAACAAAGCGCAGTATCAGCTGCTTGTAGCTACAGGGAATAATTTGTAAGCCTACTTACCCATTTTAAAAAAGTAGTAACCTGAGTTCGATTAATCACGGAAGCAGTTAAGTGGCTGATTTACAGTGGATTTAATGTGAGTCCATGTCGAAAAGCACTTGGTCAATCTCCCTAACCCTCTTCTCCAAGAGGGAATTCTCCCTTAGAAAAGGGAGTTAGAGGGATTGATAAAATGTAACT
>JAESTK010000196.1 GCA_016763645.1 Flavobacteriales bacterium | reverse complement strand
GACCCAAATTTGGGAACTATTCTTACCGAATATCTAAATGTAAAAAATTACGAAACCACTTTAGCCGTAGATGGCGAAAAAGGTTATGACGCTTTTTCGAGTGGCACTTTTGATTTCATAATTTTAGATGTGATGATGCCAAAAAAAGATGGCTTTACCTTAGCGAAGGAAATTCGCAATACGAATAAAGAAATTCCTATCATTTTTCTAACTGCTAAGTCGATTAAAGAAGATACCATCGCAGGATTTAGACTAGGTGCTGATGATTACATTACCAAACCATTTAGTATGGAAGAATTAATGGCCAGAATGGATGCCGTGTTAAGAAGAGTTGATTCAAACTATAAAGAAAAAGATAAGCAAAAATATTTTTCGATTGGTAAATTCACTTTTAACTCTCAAACAAGAAAATTAATTGGTGGAACTGAAGATCAAAAATTGACTTCGAAAGAAAGTGAATTACTTCTTTTACTGTGTATCAACAAAAACATGGTAATGGACAGAACCGTTGCCTTAAAAACAATTTGGAATGACGATAGTTACTTTAACTCTCGGTCTATGGATGTTTACATTACCAAACTACGAAAATATTTAAAAAGCGACTCTTCCGTTGAAATTATGAATGTACACGGAGAAGGTTTTCGGTTGAGTGTTTCTTAAAATCTGTAGCCAATAGATATTCCATGCCGAAAATTACCTAACGTGAATGGATAAGAAAACTTAATTCCATTTTTGGTGAATTCATAAGGTAGTTTTTCGAGCACAACCCCAAATCTAGAATCGTCTAGCCAATCATAATACGACTGAAGGTGTTCCTCTTGCCATTGATTCCATTGCTCTGACTTTACTGTAGCATCTGCTTCAAATTGCAACGTATATTCGGAGGTTCTGAGCCCAATAAAAAAGAAATCTAACATTACGTGTTTACCTAAAATCCACTGAGCACCAAATTGCCGACCTGTGCCATATTCTTTTAGCGTTACCGAAACATCAATAGTCGCTGTGTTACCATTGTTGTCATCAAAATCTCCAGCAAATTTCATGTTGGTCTTTCCGTATCTTATATACCGACTAATGTAAAAGCCTTTTGGGCCTTTTCCACCTAAGTAAAATTTAATTTCTGGAGTAAAGAAATAACCCGTAACTCTTGCATCATTAAAATTTGCCGAAAGCCAATCTTTCTCAAAAGACAATTTAGATGTTTTAATGTTGTGCGGAATAATAAACCCAACGCCCATTGAAAGGGCGATAACCTTATTCATGCGTTGCTCATAATACAGTGGCACACTTTTCCACACTAAAGTCCCCATAGGATTATATTTAACCATACGTTTTTGAATTTTCAACGTATTCAAGCTATCATTTCCTTTTACAGAAAGTCCTACGGTAGAAATTGAAAAGAAAAATAGTATGACAAATGCCTTTCTTAGTAACACAAGACAAAAATACAAGTTTTTAGACATAAAAAAAGCCGAGCAATGCTCGGCTTTCATTTAAATGAATAGTCTCTTAAAATTTCATTCCAACCATCAATCTAAATGTATTAATATTTGCTTTCCCCTCAAATGAGTATGTGTTATCTCCCTCATATATAGTTGGCACAATAGCCTTCATATTACCCATGCCATATCCCAATCCAATAGAAAGTATATCGAAGCGATATGTCAATCCAATTTCATGACCCAAACCATATTGG
Source organism: Flavobacteriales bacterium (assembly GCA_016763645.1). Lineage (GTDB taxonomy): Bacteria > Bacteroidota > Bacteroidia > Flavobacteriales_G > NORP312 > NORP312. Next base: position 9,813 of record JAESTK010000196.1, on the reverse strand, counting down.
ATTAGCCCATATCCAACGAATTCTGTGTCACCAGTAGAGAGATCAGTGTATTCACCAGCATATCCAGCGGCAATAAAGGTTGGGGATAATTGGTAAAACACATCAATCGCCATTTGATCAGATAACGCATAAGTAAACGATGGTCCTATTTTCAAAAGGCGTAAATCGAAAGCCCCACCTATAATGTCATAGTCACTAAACGCACTGTTAGCCTTAAACCCAGAATAACCAAAATCTAACCAAGTTACACGCAGACTGATAGCCATAGGCTCAAAATCTACTAAACGAAAAATATTTCCAATTTCTAATCCGTGACCCCATTTGTATCGTCCTACACTTCGCGATAGTCCAAGGTATACTTCGGTCTCTGTCTCGGTTAACTCATATTCATCGGAGTAACCTTCATTAACTGTAATCGTTCCTACTGAAGCAAACCCATATCGAGCAGAAGCATAATACGGGTTGTAGTGCAAGAAAAATCCACCCTCAGTAATTCCTTTATTTCCAGCCGTTGCTTGGATGGCCTGAATTGACTTGTTTGGTGTTAAATGTGGGGATTTAAGTTTTGTAGAGCCCAGATTATAATCTCCGTAACCTGCCATTGCAGCAGTACTAATAAGTATGGCTGTGCATAACGCTAAAAATGAGTATTGTTTTTTCATAGTTGTAATATTTTATATACGTACTCTAAAGTTTTCCGCTTCCCTAATTTAATTCAAAATAAATAATTTTTTCGACTGCTACGAAATAAATTGACAAAAGTTATAAAAAACAATGCCTCTGGTTATCATAAACATCCTGTTCTGCCCCCATCAACAGGAACGTTAATTCCATTGATGTAACTCGCGGCATTCGATGCTAAGAAACCAACTGCATTGGCTATCTCCTCGGGTTCTGCAACACGTTTCATTGGTACTTGATTTGCCATTCCAGCTGCAATTTCTTCAGCCGATTGCCCTGTTTTTGAGGCTTTAGATTCGATTATCGACTTTAATCGTACGGTATTTGTTGCTCCTGGCAACACATTATTTACCGTGATATTAAATTGCCCTAATTCGTTTGCCAACGTTTTAGACCAACTTGCAACCGCACCGCGAATTGTGTTTGAAACACCCAGTCCGTTCAACGGTAATTTTACCGAAGTGGAAATAATATTGATAATTCTGCCAAAACCTTCTTCTTTCATGCCTTCAATAACCGCTTGTGCCATAATATGGTTACATACTAAATGATTGCTAAACGTTTGGGTAAATTCTTCAACTTTAGCTTCATGAATCAGGCCTCCAGCAGGACCTCCAGTATTATTTATCAAAATGTGTATGTTTCCGTTAAGCTCTATATAATCTTCAACTACAAGTTTCAACTCTGGTGGAAAAGAAAAATCAGCTTTTATATAATGATGCTCTTGCCCTTTAGAGGTGTCGAGTTCGTTTTTTACTTCTACTAATTTTTGCTCGTTTCTGGCAACAAGAACAATTCTCGCTCCCTGACTTGCTAATTGAACGGCTATTGCTTTTCCAATTCCTTGAGTACTTCCGCACACAATTGCCGTTTTTCCTATGAGATTTAAATCCATTTCAAAATAATTTTCACCAAATATAATTCAGGTCGATTAGAAATAACAACTCCTATTCAAATAATTAATGAATAACCATTAGGAGTTACTACAAGATTATTAATTTAGAGCCAAAATCTAAACACTATGGCAATCGCAAAACCTTTCAACCTGCAAAAATGGATTGAGGATAATCGAGATTTATTGAAGCCCCCAGTGGGCAATAAAAATTTGTATATAGAAGCTGGTGATTTTATTGTGATGGTTGTGGGTGGCCCTAATGTCCGAAAAGACTATCATTATAACGAGTCTGAAGAACTTTTTTATCGGTTAGAAGGCGATATTAATGTTCGTATTCAAGAAAATGGAAAAGCTGTTGATATACCAATTAAAGCGGGAGAAATGTTTCTATTACCTGCAAAGATTCCGCACTCGCCAATGCGTTCTGAAAGTTCGGTTGGGTTGGTTATCGAAAAAGTAAGAATTGGCACCAATGACAAGGATGGGTTAATGTGGTTCTGCGACAACTGTAACAACAAATTACACGAAACATATTTTCCCCTTGTAAATGTTGAAAAAGACTTTCAACCTCGATTTAGAGAGTTCTATAATTCAGAAAAATTGAGAACCTGTTCCGAATGCTCCCATATAATGGAAACTGACTCAAGGTTTACAAGCTGAGCATCGGTTTCATAAAATATTTAGACAAAAAATAATGCATACCACTCACCGCTCGCCACTCATCCCACAAAGAATAAACGGACACGGGCATATTTTGCCAGAACCAAATCAGGTTCCAAAATTCATGAAAGACAAGAAACTGTTTTGGATTGATGGCGACAAAAAATTTATGCGCCAAGGAAATTGGTCACGCCCAATAACCGATCCTAGTTTTTTCTTAACCGAAAAACTAGAATGGATGGAAAAAAACAACATCGACCATGGTGTTATGCTCAATCTTTCGCAAATATATTGCAACGGCTGGGAAAAACAAGATGCTAAAGATGCGGTTCAATGGCAAAATGATTTCAACGCCTCAGTTCAACAAAACAACCCCAATAAATTTACGTGCGGATTTGTGGTGCAACCCAAATTTATGGACGATGCGTTAACCGAAATTGAACGTTGCGTTACCCGATTAAACATGAAATTATTGTGCTTACCTACTCACTATTTGGATGAAAACAATGAGTGGATTTCGGTCGCTGACAAATCTTGTGCTCCGATTTTCGAACTAGCAAATAAGTACAACTTAGCTATAGAAATTCATCCGTACGATGGCGAAAAAATGATTCGGCTAAAAGACCAAAACTGGAGATTTCATTTAGTTTGGATGATGGCACAAACAGCCGACACCCTTCATTTTTTTACTCTAAATAATATTCCGAATAAATATCCAAAGATACGAACCGCTTTCGCCCATGGCTGTATGTTAGGTCAAGCGAATTTTGGAAGGAGAGTTCAAGGCTATGAAGGGCGTCCGGATTTGTTTAAAGACACCGAGCATCCGCAAACTAGTTTAGGCCATCCAAATTTATTTTTTGATACGTTGGTTCACGATCCATATACTTTGCAATTGTTAAAGCACCGGGTTGGCGTTTCGCAAATAATTTCTGGATTAGATGACCCCTACCCACTTGGCGAAATGGAAAGTGTGCCGAATTCTTATCCTGGAAAAGTGATTGATGATGCCGTTAAATTGGATATTCTAACACCTCAAGATGCTGAGAATATTTGGGAAAGTAATGTGCTGAAATGGTTGGGGTAAAAGAGTCGTGCTCTAATCGCTCTGCTACCTCAACAAATTAACATGTCCAATTGCTTCACCTTCTTCGCCTGAGTACTCTTGCCAAACAATTTTCCAAACGTAAGTACCAATTGGTGATTTTTTTCCTTTAAACGTCCCATTCCAACCGATGGTGATATCGTCTGACTTGAAAATTAAATTCCCCCAGCGGTTATAAACGAACATTTCAAACGTTTTAATTTCTTTGCCATAAGCTAAAAAATAATCGTTTATTCTGTCCCCGTTAGGAGTAAATGTATTCGGTATATAGATACTGCCTGTTACGTAAACAGTTACAGAATCGATTACAACACAACCGTATTCATCAGTCATCGTAACAGAAAAAACCGTTGTTTCTGAAGGATTAACTTCTGGATTAAAACAAGTATCGCAATTAGTTAAGTCTGATGGGCTCCATATAAAGGAAATACCTTCACCTTCTGGGGCTAATTGCCCACTTTTACTCCATTCAATAGTGAAATTTTCTCCTGCATCAAACGCTGGTTCAGGGAATGTATCTAACGAGATGGTTCGAACTGTTGAGCAATTTAACGAATCAAATATCACAACCTGATACGCGATTGGACCTTCGACCAACACCTTTGGATTATTAATATTACTATTGCTAAGCCCCTCTTTTGGTCCCCAGATGTAGTTCACTCCACCTCGTGCTCTTAGCTGAATACTATCGCCTTGACACGCTAATGTGTCAGGAGTGATGGCTGCTCTCAATATGTTTACTTTTACCTTTACAGTATCCCAATCTTCCCCGCAACCGTTAATTACACTAACCACATATTTTATATCTGAAAACGGAGTAGTAACGGGCGTTGAAATTTGACTAGAGTCTAAGTATGTTGTTGGACTCCATTCGTAATAAGTTCCTCCGCCTGCAACTAAAGAAACCGAGCTTCCCAAACAAATTATAGTATCATTAGATATATATGCTTTCGGAAGATTCGTATCCACTTCGATTGTTATTGTTTTATTCCACAGACAATTTTCAGCATCTATGACTTCTAAAAAATAGGTAATCGAATCTTGTGAGGAGACACTAATTATATTGCTATCGGGAAAATCAATGGAGCTTGTTGGAGTCCAACTATAGTTTTCACCTCCATAGGCATATAATACTATTGTTTCTCCTCTACACATACTCGTGTCTTCGCTTAAAATGACCGGATCTTGAAATACATTAACAGGTATAATAATATCGGTTGTTCCACAAAAAGTAGATCCGGTTACTGTGTACTCAATAAAATCTGTAACCAAAGCATCTGGATTTGCTGATGTCGGGTCTGACAAGCCCATTGTAGGTATCCAACTATATGTCGTAGCACCCGAAACATTGAGTGTAACCGTTCCGCCAGGGCAGATCGTATCTGCTGGTGTCGATTCCAAATCTGGAGTATCGGTTACAGTTACTGATAAAAAACTTGTGTCGGAGACAATGCATGAGGCAGGGTCATTTACAATTAACATCACTTCATATACCCCCGTATCTTGATACGTGTGGGTAGGAGAACTTACGGCAGAGGTTGTTCCATCACCAAAATACCACACATAACTTGTGCCTCCAGTACTGTTATTAATAAATTGCGTGCCTGTTCCCGTACACAAATAATCAAAGCTAACATCTGCAATTGCAGAAAAACTTGATAAATCGAACTTAAATGAGGCAATGTTGCAGTTGCTACTGTTGTTGGTATTGGACCACGCTCCTGCGGTTGTTGGAAAATCAGAATTCCCTCCACATCCTCCGCAAACAGCTTGATAAACTATACCATCTTTATCGAATCTACTTGTGCCTCCATCAACATGTTCAGCGCTTGTACTCCCCCCGAAAAAAGATCCATAGACTAAACCAACTGCATCAGCATCCAATACCATCAAATAAAAATCGCTGCCATCTGTTGAAGACTGAAATGCGTCCGCAGTGATTGGCAAACCAATCGTGGTGCTTGCTGACGCAGAGCCATTCGTCTGGTTCGTGGTTCCTCCCCATCCTGAAATATAAATATGATTGCATTCATTTACTAAAAAAGCAGTAAGTGCAATATCAACCTCTCCAGATCCCCTTCCTATAACTGTTGAGAAAATAGTACTACTTAAATTCGGATCCATTTTATGAACAAACTGCCCGCTATTTGGATTTGAATACACTGTTGCAGGTGATACCAGATAAGCCCCTTCTGTTTGTCCCAAAATATATACATCCTGGTTGGCATCTAACTGTACAAAGTAAGTTTGATCGTAAGAAGTAGTTCCTATATAACTTGAGGCTAAAATAGAAGAGCCCGATGAGTTTAATTTTACGATAAATCCATCGACTCCACCAATTGAATTCGAATTAAACACCCCTCCCGTAGTCGGAAAATCTGAACTTTGAGTTCCTCCCACAACATATAAATCTCCTGCATCGTTTAACTGCATTCCATACGCTGCGTCAAAATCTGTCCCCCCTAAATAGGTGGACCACTGCATAGTAGTTAAATTGGAATTCAGCTTAAATACAATGCCATCTTGTGCTCCACCAAATGTGGATTGTTGTCCCCCCCCAGCAATTGGGAAATCAGCAGATTTTGTACAGGTTGCTACAATAATATTATTGGAAGCATCAACAATTACTTCGCCTCTAAAATAATCTGCATAGTTGTAATCCAATGATGATGCCGAACCTGTGTTTAACCCATCGTTACCTGAGCCTCCCACAAAAGTAGAGCCCACCAATGCCGTTCCAGTAGAATTTAATTTAGTAATAATTAAATCAGAACCACTCGAATAATTAATTCCACTTGCACTTACGTTTGTTCCACCATTAAAACTTGTATTGTATGCGCTACTTGTTGTTGGGTAATTTCCCGAACTGGTCGTTCCAAAAATGATGAGGTTATCATTTCCATCAACAATTAAACTATGCGGACACTCGCTTTTATTTCCACCTACGTAGGTGGAGTAAACCAGAGACGTTCCGTTTGTAGAGAATTTTGAAACTACAATATCACTTATCAATGAACCTGAGCCTCCCCACGTTGTTTGAAAAGCTCCTGTTGTTATTGGGTATCCGTTGGCAAAAGCAACTCCAGCAGAATATAGATGCCCTGCCTCGTCAAATGTTGCAGTATATCCCCAATTATCAGCGGTTGACCCAGAATAAGTGGAAAAAACTAATGCTGGATCAATTATCAAATCTTTCGATGTATCGTATTCCGAAATCTTAAATTTCATGTTATTTCCTTCCAGCTCGTAAGAAGATTTTATTTGCTTTTCTCCTTGAAAAGAAATCGGTTTTTTCTCAACAACATTATTTATCGATGTACTTAGAATTAAATCTTTGTTAACGAGATTTATTCTATCAAGCCCTTCGTAGAACAGGTTAATATCATTAGGGTTTGCGCCTGGATGAACTATAAAATCATACTTCAATCCATTTTCATTCGTGTAAATTCTAAAGTCAATTCCTGGATAAATTGACTCGTATTCTACTGCATAAAATTTTTCGCACTTGGCGGCCCATTTCGTACTGTCGTTCCCCAAATAATAGTTGTTATAATCTGGCGTTTTTCCAATTCCATTTGTTTTCGGAATTTGACTGCCTAAAAACGTAACGTTGTAAGCGTGGCAACGTACTGGAAATTCGTCTTGCTCGGGGGCAAAACCATGATGCATTTCATGGATGTAAGTTATATCATCGGGGTGAGAAAAAACGTAAGTGAGCTTATCTCGCTCTAAAAAAAGTGTGCCGCCAGGTATATCAGCTCGAAACAAAATGTTATCTTGCCATTGTCCTTTATTTTCGATAAACGTTATCGGACTTTCTTGGTAATATTTTTGTGAAAAAACATTGAAAACAACCAACGTAATTAACATTAAAATCAAGCCATATTTTCTAATCGCAAAATGCAAAGCATTTTGCTAACGAAACAATCGCAAAAAGGTTGCTTTTAAATTATCTGAATATCAGGCTATTATAATAATCCCAACATTTCAATTTCATCTAATCATTTAAACAACTAACTTCGCGTTCTAAATACTTCTGGAATGAGTGATGCGATAAAACACGAGTGCGGAATTGCACTGTTAAGACTTCTAAAACCTCTCGATTACTACCAGAAAAAATACGGAACATCTTTTTGGGCACTTAACAAAATGTATCTCCTTATGGAGAAACAGCACAATCGTGGACAGGATGGAGCGGGGTTAGCGAACATTAAGTTTGATGTTGAACCTGGTAGTAGATATATTAGTCGTCAACGGTCAGTTAGTTCTAAACCAATTGCAGAAATTTTTGAAAAAGTAAATGCCCGGTTCAAAGATGTTGAGGTTAACAACCCCGGAAAATTAGAAGATCCATATTGGCTAAAAGACAATTTTGGTTTTACAGGCGAATTATTTTTAGGTCATTTACGATACGGAACGTACGGAGAAAATAGCATCGAAAATTGCCATCCTTTTTTACGTCAAAACAACTGGATGACCAAGAATTTGGTTGTTGCAGGAAACTTTAACCTTACCAACGTAGATGAACTTTTCGACCTATTGGTTGAAATCGGGCAACATCCTAAGCAAAAAGCTGATACCGTTACAGTACTCGAAAAAATTGGTCATTTCTTAGACGTAGAAAATGAAGAGTTATTCCGAAAGTTTAAAGCCGAAGGAAAATCGAGACAAGAAATTTCTAGCTTAATCGCGAAACATTTAGACCTTCAAAAAATATTAACCAACGCTGCCGAATCTTGGGACGGTGGTTATGCAATGGCAGGGCTAACTGGGCATGGAGATGCTTTTGTATTGCGAGATCCAAGCGGAATTCGACCAACATTTTACTACCAAGATGAGGAAATTGTGGTGGTAACTTCCGAAAGACCCGTTATTCAAACTGCGTTTGATGTACCTATCGAGTCAATCAAAGAATTAACACCAGGACATGCTTTGGTAATTAAAAAAGAGGGCTTTATTGGAGAAGTGAAAGTTCGTGAACCGCTAGAAAAAAAGGCGTGTTCATTCGAGCGAATATATTTTTCCCGCGGCAGCGACCAAGACATTTATGAAGAACGAAAAGAACTCGGTCGTTCATTGGTTCCTAAGATTTTAGAATCAATTGACTACGATTTAAAAAATTCAGTTTTCTCATTTATTCCGAATACTGCGGAAACATCATTTTATGGAATGGTAAAAGGGTTGGACCAATATCTCAATGAGAAGAAGAAAGAAAAAATATTTAAACACAAAGACAACTTAGAAGACGAGAAGCTTTTGGAATTACTGAGTATGAGTCCAAGAGTTGAAAAAATTGCAATTAAAGACGCCAAACTAAGAACTTTTATCACCCAAGATGATGACCGTGATGACATGGTTGCCCATATTTATGACATTACATATGGAACCATTAACAAAGGAGTTGACAATCTTGTAATTATTGATGATTCTATCGTTCGTGGAACGACCTTAAAGCAAAGTATCATCCGGATTTTGGACCGTTTGGGACCGAAGAAAATACTAGTTGTTTCTTCTGCACCTCAAATTCGTTTCCCTGATTGTTATGGAATTGACATGGCTAAAATGGGTGATTTTATTGCTTTTCAAGCGACAGTAGAATTGCTAAGAGACAGAGGACAAGAAAACTTAATTGACGAAATTTATCAAAAATCGAAAGCGCAAGAAAGCTTACCAAAAGAGGAAGTAGTAAATTACGTGAAAGATATTTACAAGCCATTTACGGCTGATGAAATTTCAGCTAAAATTTCTGAATTACTTACCCCAGAAGGTGTAAATGCTGAAGTTGAAATAATTTACCAATCTCTTGAAGGACTGCACAAGGCTTGCCCCAACCATACGGGCGATTGGTATTTCTCTGGTGACTACCCTACCCCTGGTGGAAACAAGGTGGTAAACAAAGCGTTTATCAATTACGTTGAAGGGAAAAATGAAAGGGCGTACTAGATTCTAGATTTTTCGAATTGAGATGTTAGATTAATACCGCTCTATTTCGTCTTTTAATGCCCTGTGAGTAATCTTTCTCCAAAAGCTACATCCACTACATGTCATTATCAACTTTCTGGAATTACCAATTCTTCTTATTTTTCTTTTCCTGAAATTCACTCAACTGAACACCTTCCTTACTAAGTCTTAACATTGCTTCAGCTCCATACACTTTTTTCACTGCTTCTTTTGAGCGTATCCAAAATTCAATTGACACGATATCACGTTTTTCAATTAGGATTTCAATTGAATCGCGAAGCGGAGGAGGTTTTCCAAAATTCGTGCAACTAGTACCGTAGGGTTTAGAAATATCGATTTGACCATAAACAATAAAGAATTTCTTGAAACGAACTATCCTCGGGGCAGAGCCATCGAGGTATTTCGCTCGTTTCATTTTGACCGAATGGTCAAAAACCGAAATTCGTTATCTACACCTCACCCAAAACTTTTAACAAAGTTTTGACCTCTCCTCAAGGAGAGGTTGAAGCGG
>JAESTK010000195.1 GCA_016763645.1 Flavobacteriales bacterium | reverse complement strand
TAGATAACGAATTTCGGTTTTTGACCCTTCGGTCAAAATGAAACGAGCGAAATACCTCGATGGCTCTGCCTTGAGGATAGTTCGTTTCAAGAAATTCTTTATTTACTGAAACGAAAAAGGGTTAGTTGTTAAACAATAACCTCATCCCGTTATTTCCTTCGATAATTGAACCATCAAAAACCAAATTTCCATTCACAAAAGTGTGAGAAATTTTGGCTTTAAACTCAACCCCCTCAAAAGGCGACCAGCCACATTTGTATAGTAAGTTCGATTTTTCTACGGTCCAAGGGTTATTGAGGTCGAAAAGCACCAGATCAGCATGATACCCTTCTCGAATATAGCCTCGTTTTTCAATGTTAAAACAATCGGCTGGAGCGTGGCTAGTTTTTTCAACGATCTTCTCAAGCGATATTTTACCGTTATGGTAATGTTCTAGCATAGGAACGAGTGCATGTTGCACAAGCGGACCGCCAGATGGTGCTTTAAAGTACTTGTTTTGTTTTTCATCTAACGTATGTGGCGCATGATCTGTAGCGATAATGTCTATTTTATTGTTGAGCACTGCTTCAAATATTTTGTCTCTGTCGTTAGCGGTTTTTACCGCAGGATTCCATTTAATTAAAGTCCCCTTTGTCTCGTAATCGGCATCGCTAAACCAGAGATGGTGTACACATGCTTCGGAGGTAATTTTTTTATCTTTAAGAGATATAGTGTTGTCGAAAAGCTCTGTTTCTTTTGCCGTTGAAATATGCAATACATGAAAACGAGTGCCATGTTTTTTTGCTAAATTAACAGCAAAAGAGGATGATAAATAACAAGCGTTTGCACTTCTAATATCGGGATGGTATTTTATGGGAACATCTTCTCCATATTGTGCTTTATATTTTGCCTCGTTTGCTTTAACTGTTGGCTCATCTTCGCAATGTGCGGCAACTAACATTTTACATTTAGAAAAAAGTTCTTCTAATACTTCGGTATTATCAACCAACATATTACCTGTCGAAGAACCCATAAAAACCTTCACCCCACAAACGTTTCGAGGATTTGTTTTTAAAACTTCGTCTAAATTATCGTTACTAGCTCCCATAAAAAAGGAGTAATTAGCAATCGAATTTTTGGAAGCAATATCATATTTATCTTGTAATAACTCTTGTGTTAAGGTATTGGGAACGGTGTTGGGCATTTCCATAAAGGATGTAATGCCTCCCGCAACTGCCGCCCTCGATTCGGAATAAATATCAGCTTTGTGGGTTAACCCTGGTTCTCTAAAATGAACTTGGTCGTCAATCATTCCAGGAATTAGATGTTTTCCTGTAGCATCAATAATTTCTGCGTCTGATTTGTGAATCTCTTTCGTGGAAATTTTTGTAATAATTCCATTTTCAATTAAAACAGACCCCTTAAAAATTTGCCCTTCATTTATTATTTGAGCATTTTGAACTATTATCGCCATTTACAATTCTTTTCCTTTGATTAGAAACACTCCAAAAAAGGCTTCTTTAAATATTTTGGCACTCATTTTAGACGTTCCTAACACTCTGTCAATAAACGTAATAGGAACTTCAACTAATTTAAAACCATGACGATAGGCAGTATATTTCATTTCTACTTGAAAAGCATAGCCCATAAATCTAATTTTTTCTAAGTCAATTGTCGCCAAGACTTCTCTACGATAGCATTTAAACCCTGCAGTGGTGTCTTTAATGCCCATCCAAAGAATCGTGTTTACATATACCGATGCAAAATAGGACATTAGAATTCGGCTAACGGGCCAGTTTTTAACCTTTCCTCCAGAAACGTAACGCGAGCCGATTGCAACATCTCCTCCTGTAACACATGCGGCATAAAGTCGTTCTAAATCATCTGGGTTGTGCGAAAAATCGGCATCCATTTCGAAAATGAACTCATAAGCCCTATCAAGCGCCCATCTAAACCCTGTAATATATGCTGTGCCCAAGCCCAGTTTTCCGGTTCGTTCAAGAAGAAAAAGACAATCAGGATAGTCTTTTTGAAGATTTTTTACAATTTTTCCTGTGCCGTCAGGAGAGCCATCATCAATAATCAGTAAATGAAACTTTTTTGACAAAGAAAACACCTTATGAATCATCGTTTCGATGTTCTCTTTCTCATTATAAGTTGGTATGATAACTAAACTGTCAGACATGCGTACAAACGGCAACTAAGATAGATTTTTATTATGAAATCGTAATAACGAAAAAATTCATAATTTGGTGCAAATCATTTTGGAAGAAAGATAGTACAATTGAGATGAAAAAAGGTTGGATAGATCATAATGCTTGTTTTGAATGGTATTCTGAATTGGAGAAAGAGAACTTAGTTCTTTCTTTTAAAGGGGAGTTTAATCACGATTTGGTTAAGGCCATTTTGATATTAACACAACAACACAAAGTTGATAGTGCTGGCCCTAGCAGAATATTTGGGGTAATTGTGGAGTGTTTACAAAACATTTGTAAGCATGGTGCGGTAGCATCAGAAAACAACTTGCGATCGGGAATCATCCTTATGGGGAAGCGGAATGGAGAATATATTATTGGGGTTGGCAACTTCGTTAAAAATGACAAAGTAGATGCGTTAAAAGTAAGATACGACCAGGTAAATCAAATAAATGAAGAAGGGTTGCGGAAATTACAACACGAAATTTTAATCAAGTCGTCCCTGTCTGAAGAAGGCAACGCTGGGATAGGCATTATATATATGGCCAGAAAAACAGAAGGCGAAATGAAATATCGCTTTCAGCAAGTAAATGATGACCTTTCATTTTTCTCCCTTCATTTGAGGGTAAAAATTTAATTATGGAAAAGTATTTTGAGGAAGGAGAGGTTGATGTGCCATCGTTTGATTTTAACCCAAGATTGGGAATATTTTCAATAAAAGGTCGCTCATTTCCAGAAGACACAGTTGGAGTATATTTACCTGTTTTAGAGTGGATTGATTCTTATTTATCTACTCCAGTAGAAGAAACAATCTTACGATTTGAATTAGATTATTTTAATTCATCAACCTACAAGGCTTTTTTGAATATACTACTTAAATTGGAAAAGTTACTTAATCAAAACAAGAAAATCAAGGTAGAATGGTATTATCACACGCGCGATGTGGACATGAAAGAGGCAGGAGAAGAGTTTGCAGAGCTTGTTGACATTCCTTTCTTTTTTATCTCAAAATAATACCAGGCTAATTTGCGATATCGTTCACCCATAAAAGGACTACTATTTTTAACGATTTTCGTTTGTCTCGCTCGTATATCTTTCTCCCAAAGCTATTATATAGATAGCTTAAGAAAGGTACTTTCTATTGCGAAAGAAGATACAAACAAGGTACTGCTTTTAGGAACGCTGTCGTTAAATGTAACCGACCCAGTTGTTGGTAAACGCTATGCGAATGAAGCTATTTTTCTTGCGAAAAAGCTCAATTATGCTAAAGGAATAGCGATAGCCACTAAAAATTTGGCAACGAACTACAAACGAGAAGGGAGATCCGAATCTGCATTTGCCAATTATTTTAAAGCTGCGAGCATGTTTGAAAAGCTTGGAGACAAGGCTCGACAAGCTGGGGTGTATAGTAACCTCGCAGAGCTACATTATATTAAAGGCGACTACGATGTAACACTTGCCTACTTATTAAAGTCTTTAAAAATTAAGGAAGATTTAGGCCATGAAAAAGCGGTTGCTGGAGCTAAAAATAATATCGGAAACATATACTATCAGCAGGAGAATTATACCAAAGCAATGCAATATTTTGATGAAAGTATGCAAACCTTTCAGCGATATGATGATCAAATTAGAATTGCTAATACGCTTGATAATCAGGCAGGGTGCTTGGTTGGACTAGGAAAACTCGAAAAAGCATTAGAGAAATATGAAGAAGCATTAGCCATTAGACGGGAGTACAAACTGTTGGCGAATATCGGACTTTCATATATAAACATGGGGCAATGCTATCTTGCAATGGGAGATTTAAAAAAGGCAATGAACAATCATAAAGAAGCACTTCGAATAGAAGAGCTACAAGGCAATAAGCCCGCAATAATATATTCTCTTTTAGGTATAGGGGAAATTTATAACAATATGAATCGACTAAATGTTGCAGAACAATACTTAGAAAGAGCCATACGAATGAGTCGAGAATTAGGGATGAGAGCAGAATTGAGTCAAGGCTATAAATTATTGAGTGAAAATTATTACAAAGGGAGCCGCTTTAAGAAAGCATACGATTATTACCAAATTCATATATCCTTTAAAGATAGTTTATTTAGTAAAGAAAAATCAGAGCAAATATTAATGATGGAAGCGTTATTTCGAAGCGAAAAATCAGAAAAAGAAAACGAGCTGTTAAATAAAGACAATCAAATTAAAAATGCCGAACTGGAAAAAGCCGATCTTCAGAATACATCAATTTTAGTTGGACTAGGGTTAACGATTATCTTATTAATATTTGTGCTTAGAAGTTATTATATAAAACGAAAAGCACACGAATTATTAGAAGATAGAAACTTGGAAATTGAACGAAAAAATAGAGACACCACCGCAAGTATCGAATACGCTCACAGAATACAACAAGCGACCTTACCATCCAAAGAAGGTTTTCTAAAAATAATGCCTAATTCATTTATCCTTTTCCAACCGAAAGATATTGTTAGCGGTGATTTTTATTGGTACCAGAAAGTAGATAACAAAGTTATTTGGGCAGTAATTGATTGTACAGGGCATGGTGTGCCAGGAGCATTTATGTCGCTAATTAGCCACGAATTATTAAAAGATATAGTTGTTGTAAATAAAATTACTGAGCCAGGTAATATCCTACAACAACTACACAATGACTTAATTAATACGCTACAAAAAGACCAGAATGATTCATTTGCTGTTGACGGAATGAATGTAGCTATTTGTTGTTACGATTCTAAACAAATTAAAATGGAGTTTGGATCGAGTGGGAGACCATTACTTCAATTTTCAGGAGATAAAGTTGAAACGCATTCGGGAGATAAATTCCCAATAGGACTGATAACCAGAAAAGTACGAAAATTCAAAACCAAAGTAATTCCGTGTAAGCCCGGAGATCATTTCTACATTTTCACGGATGGATTTAGCGATCAGTTTGGAGGTGAAGGAGCAAAAAAATTAGCACGTGAAGGATTAATAGATGCAGTATTTGCAAATAGAAAACGCCCGTTTGATAGACAAGAAGAAGAACTCCTGTCGTTTTTCAACGCATGGAAAGGCGACAACCGACAGCTAGACGATGTTTGCATGATAGGCGTGAGGGTATAATTCGGATAACTTTCTGTTAAAAAGTGTTAAACTAAAAATTTACTGTTTAATTGAACGTTTCTCATTTCAGTGTGTAACAATTAAAAAGCACCTGAAATGGAACAACCTATTTTTTCAAAACACAATTATATATGGATAGGCATTTCTTGCCTGTTATTAGTAATTGGATTTGCCCTTTTATCTGGTGGAAGCACAGAAAATCCGTTAGAATTTAACCCCGACATTTTCAGCTTTAGAAGAATAACCGTAGCTCCACTGATTCTTCTGCTAGGATATGGAACAGGTATATATGCTATCATTTGTAAGCCTGCAGAATCATGAAGGTTGTTAAAACATTGCACAGTGATAAAACAGATGAGTGGCTAATGGAATCTATTAGCGCTGGAGATACAGCATCTTTTAACGAATTATACGAAAGATATCACAAGAAAATTACTTGGTATTTTTATCGAATGTTGGGTCAAAATCAGGAATTATCAGAAGATTGTATGCAAGACCTTTTTATGAAAATAATTGAGCGACCGGAGCTTTTTGATCCCTCTCGAAAATTTTCGACTTGGATATTCTCTGTGGCCAATAACCGATGTAAAAACGAATACCGAAAATTAGAAATTAGAGTAGAAAAAGCACATTTACTAAAAGAGGATGATTATACCGAAGCCCATTTTGATCAGGTGCTGGATAACGGTACATTTAAAAAACATCTGTTTGATGAATTAGGAGAGTTAGGGGAAAACCAACGGTCTTCGTTTCTGTTACGTCACAAATACGGCTTCTCGATTAAACAAATTTCGGAAATTCTAGAATGCTCTGAAGGAACAATAAAATCAAGGCTTTTTTATATTACTAAAAAGTTATCAAAAAAATTAAACGTTTATAATCCAAATACCCAAACGCTATGAATAATTCACAAAAAATAACCGCAATTGAAGCGTTGCTAAAAAGCAAAACTTATAAAGAGCTATCAATTCGAGAATTAGAATTGATTAATACAGAGTTTAGCTCGATGGAAGAATATGAAAATGCAAGGGTGTTTGGAAAAAAATCGGATAGCGACTTAAAAATCGATAAATTACCATTTGAAATTGATACTAAAATCAAATTTAATTTGATGCAAAAAATGCAACAACGAGCGAACCATATACAAGTAAAGCAAGGTTCGTTTGCCGATATAATCCTTCTATTCTTTTCGCCAAATAACCTTGTTGTAAAATTCGGTATCGCAGCATCTTTAGTTATCGGAACAATGTTTATGAGCACTACTCCTGGGGGCAGTGGCGATGTTTTTGCTGCCGATACAGCATTTGTTCGTATCAATGCACCATCACTAACTTTTTCTGATACATCATCCATGTTAATGGACACGGTATTGTATAGATAGCAACCTTTTTTGCAGTTTTACGTATTTTTGCTTCATGTTCAGAAATGCGATTATAGCAGTATTATTTTTAATAAACGTATCAGCGGTTGCAAGTGGGGGCTTAAAGAGCTTGGTTAGCCAAGTTGATACTGCCACTACAAGCATTACATTTCAACGTTTAGCAGAAGAAAGCGAGAAGATTATCGTATTACAAGCAAACAACTGGCTAGCTTATTATTGGTGTTCGTTTAATTACACTGCTGCAGCGTATTTGTCGCCAAAAAACAACAAAGACGCTTTGCTAGATAAAGCCCAGTTAATGTTAGATAAATCATCAGAATTAAAGAAAAATGAAGTAGAATTACTGTTATTGCAAAGTTGGATATACTCTACTAGGATAGCAGTAGCCCCCGGCAATAGAATAAAAGAGTTTGGCAACAAGGCAAATATAGCAAGAGAAAAAGCACATGTTTTAGACCCTAACAATCCTAGATATTATTTCTTGAAAGGAAGCTTTTTCTATTTCGCACCGCCAGCTGCGGGAGGCGGAAAAACGAAGGCAAAACCACTTTTCGAAGAGTCTATAGCGAAATTTAAGTCGTACCGCCCCAAAGGGGATTTGTACCCTAAATGGGGAGGAAAACAGGCCAAAGAATTACTAGAATCGTGTAATTAATGTCAGTTGCTCTAGAAAAGAAGAACTCGAAATGGATATACGCTTTTGCCGCGATAATACTCACGGCAATTGCATTTTTTCCATCGTTAAGCAATGGATTTACCAATTGGGATGACGAGGTTTACCTACTCAATAATGAGAATATTAGAGAGTTTTCTTGGGAAAAAATAAAATACTGGTTCGGAGCATATCATCATGGTAATTACCATCCGCTAACTATGATTAGCTATATGTGGGAGTACAGTATGAGTGAATTAAATCCTAGAGTTTATCATTTTAATAACTATATTCTTCATTTGCTAAACACAGGATTAGTGTTCTTTTTTGTGTACAAACTAGTAGATAAAAAAGAAGTTGCATTAATTGTAGCAACATTGTTTGGCATTCACCCGATGCACGTGGAGTCTGTGGCCTGGGTATCGGAAAGAAAAGATTTGCTATATACAGCATTTTATTTAGGATCATTGATCGTCTATTTGGGATATAAACATCACCCCGATTGGAAAAAATATTTACTATTGATTTTCTTGTTTGTAGCGTCACTACTCTCAAAATCTGCGGCAGTAGTGCTACCCGTTGTCTTATTGTTGATTGATTACTACCAAGAACGAAAACTAACAATAAAGCTTGTTATAGAGAAAGTCCCATTCTTTTTGCTATCGATAATTTTTGGAATTTTGGCAATAAAATCTCAAAATGCCACAGAGGCAATTGCTTCGTACGACACATTTACAACCACGCAACGCGCTTTATTTGCAGGGTACGGCAGTTTGGTTTATATCGCGAAAGTATTTTGGCCATTTGGCTTAACGGCTTTTCACCCGTATCCCGCCTTGGTCGAAAATGGAACAAGGCTTCCGTATTTATTTTATATCGTTCCTGCATTATCAATTGTTGTTTTTGGTGGTGCTTTGTTTTTGTGGAAAAAGAGCAAAGGGCTAGTTTTCGGTCTTTTCTTCTATTTGGTTAATGTTGCGTTGGTTTTACAGTTTGTGTCTGTTGGTAGTGCAATCTACGCAGAAAGGTACTCCTATATGGCTTATGTTGGCTTGTTTTTTATGATAGCTATGGGGCTTTCAAAAATAATTGAGAAGCAGAAAAAATTTAGAAAACCAATCTATATTGTAATGATTACAATATCCATCGGACTCAGTTTCTTAACTTTTCAACAGACAACTACATGGAAAAATTCAGTTTCTTTATGGAAGCAATATAATACAACACATCCTGAAAGTAGGCATGGGGAATACAAAATAGCAGAATATTACATGGATTTAGGTAATAATGAGTTGGCCTTGGAGCAGTTTTTATATATCGGACAAAAGTACGACTCTACGGGACGAGCGTATATGGGTGCAGGTAATATTTTAGGTAGAATGGGTAAAGCAAAGGAAGCGTTGGTCTATTTTAATTTAGCGGAGAAAGAATATGATCCAAACGGTAACATGCAAAGTCTATGGGTAAATCGAGCCATTACATTTTCGATGTTAAAACAATATGAGAATGCTTTTGAGGATTACACAAAAGCCTTGGAACATATGCCAAACGATTACCAAATATATACCAATCGTGGATTTGCCTACTTGGAACATGGTGATTTAGACAAAGCAATTAATGACTTTAGCACCGTATTACAAGTCGAGTCAAACAATATTCGATTGTATTTTATGCGAGCCCTAGCTCAGCACCGAAAGAAAAACATGAATTTGGCGATTGCCGATTACAGTAAAGTATTACAATTAAACCCAAACCATAAAGATGCCTACCATAATCGTGCAATATGTTTTGAAGCGCAAGGAAATTACAAACAAGCACTTGACGGTATTTTGAAAGCGCAACAATTGGGCAAACAAGAGAATCCCGCTTATATAGAAAGGCTTCAAAAGTTGGCGAAAAACTAAGAACTTTTTTCTCGAAAGAATTTTTCGTCCTGCGTTACACTGCGATAAGAAACCCCTATAATTAGTAGAAAAATGCTTACCGGGAAGAGAAGAAAAATCCCAACGCTTTGCTCAAGTCCTTCTTTATAGCCTTTGGCTCCCGGAATGTTATTAACGGAAATTACCCAGACAATAAAAAGAACCATACCAATTGAAGCGGCAAACATTTGTATCAACTTTCTTTTATCAGCACTAAACTGTTTTAAGCGATAGGCTTTAAATTCTTCGGAAGACATTTTAGCTTTTTGATGCGCTTTTCTTTTCGCTCTTTCTTTTGTCCTTTCCGAAGGTGTTGTCTGTCTTGTTTTACGTTTTCTGGATCTAAACTTTCGTGCAAGTTTTGATTTATAATCGGGGTCTGTTAATATTTCATAAGCCTCGTTAATCTTGATAAATTGCTCACGAGCTCCTTGTTCTTTATTAACATCTGGGTGGTATTTTTTCGCGAGTTTATAATATGCCTTTTTTATCTGACGAAGCGATGCACTCTCGTTAATTCCAAGTATTTTAAACTGCTGATTCAAGTCTAATCAAAGCTAAACAAAAAAGTCTCGCCAATTGACGAGACTTTTATAATCAAATATGAAATGACGTTTTATAAATCAAACTTAATTCCTTGCGCTAAAGGCAATTCATCAGAATAATTAACAGTATTTGTTTGCCTTCTCATATAAATTTTCCAGGCATCAGAACCAGATTCACGACCACCACCCGTTTCTTTTTCGCCACCAAATGCGCCACCAATTTCGGCACCGGAAGTTCCGATGTTGACATTAGCAATTCCACAATCAGAACCGGAAAATGATAAGAATTTTTCAGCTTCTTTAAGATCGTTAGTCATAATTGCTGATGATAAACCTTGTGCAACACCATTTTGCATCGCAATAGCATTTTCAACTTCTCCAGCATATTTTATTAAATATAAAATGGGGGCAAATGTTTCAGTTTGAACGATAGCAAAATCATTCTTCGCTTCAATAATTGCAGGCTTCACGTAGCATCCACTTTCGTAGCCTTCGCCCTCTAACACACCACCTTCAATTAGTACGGTTCCACCTTCAGCTTTTGCAGATTCTATTGCGGCTAAATAGATGTTTACGGCATCTTTATCGATAAGCGGCCCAATGTGGTTTTTCTCATCTAATGGATTTCCAATGGTTAACTGACCATAAGCACCCACAATTGCATCACGTACGGTATCGAAAACTGACTCGTGAATTAACAATCTTCTAGTTGATGTACACCTTTGTCCGCAAGTACCAACAGCACCAAATACAGCTCCAGGCACAACTACTTTTAAATCCGCAGTTGGTGTGATAATAATGGCATTATTTCCTCCTAATTCTAATAAAGATTTCCCGAAACGTTGTGCAACGGTTGCACCAACTATTCTTCCCATTCTAGTTGAACCAGTAGCAGATACTAAAGGAATTCTTTCGTCTGTAGTCATCATCTCACCAACTTTATAATCTCCGTTGATGATACAAGAAATGCCTTCTGGTAGGTTGTTTTCTGCGAAAACTTCAGCAGCAATATTTTGACAAGCTATCGAGCATAATGGTGCTTTTTCAGATCCTTTCCACACGCAAGTGTCTCCACAAATCCAAGCAAGTGCCGTGTTCCAAGCCCAAACAGCAACTGGAAAGTTGAATGCAGAGATAATTCCTACCACACCAATCGAGTGCCATTGTTCACGCATAACATGCCCTGGGCGCTCTGATGGGATTGTTTGTCCGTTTAATTGACGAGACAAGCCAACCGCGAAATCGCAAATGTCAATCATTTCTTGAACCTCACCATAACCCTCTTGCAAAGATTTTCCCATTTCATAAGAAACCAATTTGCCGAGTGCTTCTTTTTTTTCTCTTAGTTTGTTGCCAAACTGACGCACTAACTCACCTCTCTGGGGTGCAGGCATTTCTCTAAAGCTCAAGTAAGCTGAAGTAGCCGAGGCCATTACCTTTTCGTAATCTTCTTTAGTGGTGGTAGTAACTTTACCAATTAAAGATCCGTCCGTTGGAGAATATGAAGATATTGGCTCTCCACTTCCAAAGTTGTTGGACCCTGTAGATGTGCCTTCGTTAATTTCTTTTAAACCAAGTGTTTTTAATGCTTCTTGAATTCCGTATGTGTCAGTCATTACTGCGTCCATGTTTTTTGCTTTTTTGAAAATTGAACTACAAAATTAGGCAAAAAGTAAGGAGGACTTACAGAAAACTTGAGGAAGTAATTTATCGCTGCGCAGGATTATAAGTTGCGTCAAGCTCTTTTTCTTGTTCGGCAGCTTGTTTTTGTTCTTCTTCGCGTTTTTCTTGCACCACTTTTGGCAATTCTTCTTTAGGGATATGAAACGCAATTTCTCTACAGACTTTAGGGAAATGTCCTTTGATAATCAAATTCATATCATTCATCACCGAAGGGAAATAGTTCTTTGCAGCACTTGCGTATACTAGATTTCCGTATTGGTCGTAAATGCTGTAATGTACTTTTATTTCGCGTTGGTACATTTCATTTTCTAACGCACGATAATCGGTGCCAGGTGCAATTTTCACATCCAATTGATTGATAAAAACGAAGTAACCTACTTCATATTTTTTCGACAAATAATCGAACATATTTGGGTTCAGTATACGAATATTCATAAACCGCTCTTTAGAATAATCTACGGAATAGAGTTGTCCACCTTTTACCCAGGTTCCTCCTTGTTCTTTCGAACCATATAGTGTTTCATCGGCACGTTTTTTAATTTTGTTTAGTACTTCTTTGGGCCTCGATTCTTCTGGTTTTTCTTCCATTTCGGGCATATAATCGTAATGATATCCTGTTGATTTATAGATATACGTAAGGTCTTGCTGAATATCCTCGTTATCGGCAGAGTACATTTGTATTGCTGTATGCTCTTTAATTGTTTGGCTATACATTGTGGCTGCTAACCCTATTCTAAAATTATACTTTATCTGTGTTGCCGACATCCCTGTTTTCTTATTGATTTCTCAATCAACATCAGACATATAAAGCTTTGGCTCGAAAGGGATAACCATTACGTTAGCATAACGAATAGAATCATCTGGCATTTCAAGAGAATAAACATCATCAGAATTGGAGGATGCTTTATCAGAACTCGGTAAGTCTATCGTTGAGTCTTGCGCAAATGAAACATAGGCAAGCAATATTGCTACAATTGAAATAATAATTTTTTTGAACATGGTATTCGCTTTATGCGAAGTTACCTTGAATAGCTGCAGTCCAGAAGCAGTCTAATTTAAGAAACGAACAGTTAGTTGTTTACTTACTGAAAAAACCCTCTAAATATGTCCATGCCATTGGCATAGACCAAAAGGAGTAAAACAAACGCCAAACCAAACATATTAGCAATTTCAACAACCCTGTCCGGCACAGGTCTTCTGATAATTATTTCGATGATTAAGAAAACCACATAACCGCCATCCAACATCGGTACGGGAAGTAAATTCATAAATGCCAAAATCACTGAAATTAAGGCTGTCATTACCCAAAACGAATGCCAGTTCCACTCAGGGTTAAACATTTTTGCCATGGTGCCAAAGCCTCCCAATTGTTTTACGCCTTCTTTGGTAAAGATTAATGGAAGTTGGGCCACGTATCTATCTAACGTTCCTAAAGTTGTTTCCAGCCCTGCGCCAAAAGAACCGAAAAAGCTATATTCCATTTGCTCAAAATCGAAAAACTTTGTTGGGTTCTTATTTCCAAAACCAATTCTGCCGCTTTCGGTTACTTCCATTGACAGTGATTGTGGGTTTCCGTTTCTAATAATTTGTAAATTGATAGTTTCCCCTTTTTTACCTTGAAGTGTATTTACCAAATCTGAGAAGTAGGCGGTAGAAACATCATTAATTCCAATAACGCTATCGCCTTTAAGAAGACCCGCCTCTGCCGCAGGATTTCCAGCGATTACAGTATCAACGACAATAGGAACACGTAATGCGAGCAGCGTTTTAACACCTGCGGCAAGTACCGATTGCACAAAATCTTCGGGGATTGCGATTTTTTGCTCAACCCCATTTCTATTTACCGTTACCGTTGAGGGGTGGTCTAAAATAATAGAACCCGAAACGGCTTCGATTGTCATATCATCAGCTAGTTTTACACCATCTAGCGCAACAATTTTGTCGCCATCTTTAAATCCAAGATCAAGCATTAAATCATCACAATGAATTCCATATACTGCATTGTTAGCCGGAATATATTGCTTACCCCAAGTGAACAAAACCATTGAATAAATTAGAATCGCTAACGCAAAGTTTACGGTAACACCTCCAATCATAATAATGAGTCTTTGCCACGCTGGTTTCGAACGAAATTCCCATGGTTGTGGTTCTTTTTCGAGATCGTCCTTGTCGGTTGTTTCGTCAATCATACCTGCAATTTGCACGTACCCTCCGAAAGGGAACCAGCCGATACCATATTCTGTTCCTCCTTTTGTGAATTTAAAAAGAGAGAAATTCGCAACGTTTGGAAACGGAAAAAGAAAATCAAAAAACAAATAAAACTTGGTCACTCTGGTGCCGAAAAGTTTCGCAGGAATAAAATGCCCCATTTCGTGAAGCGTAATTAATATCGACAAGCTTAAAATAAGCTGCCCAGTAATGCTTAATGTATCCATTTATCTTATTAATTCTTTTGCTATAATTCTTGTTTCTTTATCCGTTGCTACATAATCTTCGTAATTCGGACGGGCGACAAAAGTAACTTTTTCCATACTGTTACCATTAATTTCTGCGATGTCTAAAAATTTAATTTTTCCACTTAGGAATGCATCAACTGAAATTTCGTTTGCAGCGTTTAATGCACAGGCAATATTACCTCCTTTTTGAAGTGCCGAAAAAGCTAAATTTAGGTTCGTAAACGTTTCTCTGTCTGGCTGTTCGAATGTAAGTTGAGGATAATCTAAAAAGTTAAATCTTGGAAAATTATTCTTTAGTCGTTGTGGATACCCGATTGCGTATTGAATTTGTAATTTCATGTCGGGTAATCCCATTTGGGCTTTCATGCTTCCGTCTTCAAATTGCACGATGGAGTGAATTATCGATTGAGGATGAACAATAACATCAATTTGCTCGGGTTTTAGCCCAAACAACCATTTGGCTTCAATAACCTCCAAGCCTTTGTTCATTAACGAAGCCGAATCAATCGTGATTTTTGCACCCATGTCCCAATTAGGGTGTTTAAGCGCTTGTTCTTTAGTAACGTTAAGCAAATCTTCACGTTTTTTTCCTCTAAATGGTCCGCCCGAAGCGGTGAGGTAAATTTTCTCAATCGGGTTTTCAAATTCTCCTGCCAAACACTGAAAAATAGCTGAATGTTCCGAATCTACAGGGTAAACATTAACCCCTTTTTCTTGAGCCAGTTTGGTAATTAATTCCCCAGCAACAACCAATGTTTCTTTATTGGCTAGTGCGATGCTTTTGCCCGCATTAATCGCTGCGATAGTTGGTTTTAAACCCGCATAACCTACCATGGCGGTTAGCACAATGTCAATTGATTCCATTTCGACAACTTGCGCAAGAGCATCAACACCGCAATAGCATTTTATGTCTTGCTCCCAAAGGGTATCTTTTAGTTTTTGGAATTGCGATTCATCCCCAATAACAACAGCATTTGGCTTAAATTCTATGGCTTGTTTCAACAACAGTTCTGCATTGGAGTGTGCAGACAAAACTTCAACAACAAATTGTTCAGATTGCTCACGAATTACTTCTAACGCTTGGGTGCCGATAGAGCCTGTTGAGCCTAAAATTGCAATGTGTCGTTTTTTGTTTTCTTCCATTTTTAGGGAAGTGCAAAGATGGTAAATTTCAAGTTGTCGAGGGTCTAAAAAATAGCTCTTACCGATAAAATAAAATTACGACCAGAGGCTACCAAGCCAGAACTATAAGGTCGATAACGTTGGTCTGTAATATTTTCGACCCCTGCGCTAATCGAGATAAACTCAATTAATTGGTACATTGCTTTAAAATTAAGCGAGTACCAGGCAGGAGAATACGGGTTTCCGTTCACATCTACAGCGTAGAGGTAGTCTTTTTTCTTTTCTGCCTTGGGCATATCGGCATTAGCAACTTCTCCGCTGTAACTAGAATACAAATCGAGTTTTAATTTTTGAACCGAATAGGTAAGATGTGTAACTCCATACCAAGGTGCAGCGTGTCGAAGAGGTGAAGTTGTGCCATCAGCTAATTCTTCTACCCCTTGCTGATAATTGAACCGAGAGGAAACACTAAACCCTTTCGGTAATTTTAATTCAAGCCCTGCTTGAAGTCCATAAACAGTTGCTTGTGCTGCATTTTGAACCGCCTGCACTTTACTCATTTCGCCATCGTAAAAAATACTGTCTTGGCCGTTAAACGTATAATCTCTACGCACCAACGCATCTTCTAAAATAGTGTAAAATCCAGTAAGGTCAATTTTTAAGAAATCACTAAATATTTTGGTAATGCTGAGTTCGGCATTGTAAGAATACTCTGCCTTTAAATCAGGGTTTGGAACAACCACCGAACCAGGTTCTGAATCGAAAATTTTACCAACGTCATCGACATTAGGTGCCCTAAAGCCTGATGCAAAATTCAGGCTAAGCGTCCATTTTTCGTTTGGGTTATATCTCGCGCCTATACTACCTGTAACTGCTTGGTTGTTTATGTTAGCTTCAGTAAATGGAAAAGGATAAAACGTGGGGTCGAACTTAGAATCGAGTATAAATTGATTGTATCTCGCGCCTGCTTGAATTAACACTTTTGACGTGGCCTTGTAATGGTACGAAACATAACCCGCGTAAGATTGCCACAGCGAATTTGGGTAACGAGACGAGGTGTTTGATGTCACTCCGGTAGTAATATTTTCAACTGAAGCAGATGAAAAGACATCGTTTATCACGGCATCGGTGCCATAAAATAGTTGATGTTTTTCTCCAATGTATTTTTTTAAATCAATGTTCAGCGAAAACGCATTTACTTGCTCTACGCGAGTGGTCCGGTCGGAGGCGTTAAAATCACGATCAATCCTACTTTCTTCAAAGTATTGATGTGCCAAACGAACATTCAACTTGTCGTAGAGTTTATTGTGCCCCTGGTGAGAAATATCTAAGTTATTCATGGTCCAAATTTGAGGCCCATAATACCATTCTGCACTTTTTGGTTTTCCGTTTTCTGTACGAATAAGCCTATCATATCTTGGGACATCAGTGGTTGCCGCATACAAAAACCCATAATTGAAGTTCCATTTTTTGTTCGGTTTAAAACGAAATTTCTGCATAAAATGGGTTTGAGAATAGCCTGTCGGATTTTGAAGTAGCGGATTTTTGTTGGTAATAACTACGTCTTTACCATCTTCTCGCTGCACGTAAAGTTCTCGCTTGTATTCATCAGGGCCATAAGTTCCCATTTTTAAATCGCCATAATCGGAATATGTAAAACTTGTTACCATTGCGAATTTTTCCCAACCTAAGTTTACATCAAAATGCCCTGTTTGTTCACTTGAAGCCGAAGAATATCTAGTTGCTGCTTTCCCAGAAATAGCCGCATTGCTATCGGGGTTAAGTTTTGGCGTTAGCGTTTTAAAACTTAACACACCCGCTATGGCATCACTTCCATAAATAACAGAACCTGGTCCAAAAGATATTTCGGTATTTTCAACGGTGAAAGGGTCAATCGAAATTACATTTTGCAAGTTGCCACTTCTAAAAATGGCGTTATTCATTCTAATTCCGTCAACAGCTATAAGCAATCGGTTAGTGGCAAACCCTCGAATCATTGGGCTTCCGCCACCGAGTTGACTTTTCTGAATGTAAACTTCGCCCGAAGTAGCCAATAAATCGGCTGCCGTTTGCGGATTTTGAAGAGCCACTTGTTTAGCAGAAATTGATGTAATTTTTGCCGGAACTTCTCGTTGCGATTGGCTCCAACGAGTAGCTGAGATGACTAAATGGTCTAAAGAGATAGCAGACGGAACCATGTAAATTTCAAATCCATTTTTTGAAATCTTGGCATATGATATTACAAGTTTTTCGAAACCAATGCTTCTGATAATGATTTCTTTCGCTCCTTTAAATGCGGAAATTTCCGCTTGACCTTTACTGTCTGTAACTGCTGAAGCACTTGTGGTATCGCAATAAAGCGTAACGTATTCTAGTGGTTGGTAATTTTCTTGATCTTTGATAGATATTTTTTGTGAAAATCCAACAAATTGGAAACTCACAGCACCAATAAGAATAAGAAGAAATTGTTTCATGAAATTGACGAGAGACGTTGTTGCTTGTTAAAATATTGAGTGCAAATATGCAGCAAAAATTATGCCTTATTTTAATAATCGATAAACAGGATAACGATTGTGGGTTATTTCGTAGTGTTCAGAATGTTTGTAGATGAAATATAGTTGGGCAAAATGACTATTCGCGAATTCTTTATCTTCCTTTCTTTTAGTTTCGAATTCTGCTTTTAACGTAGAATTGTCGCCTAAGATTTGAGCAGCTTCATCATCAAAATGCCAAGATGAAAACCACTCTTTTTGCTGTAAAATTCCATCGAAAAAATTCCAAGCGAAATACGAATCGTGTGCTTCGGGTTCAAGCGTTTCAATAATGTATCGGTTATTTATTTGGTTGGTTTCAATTCGCCAATCCCCTTTGTAAATCTGAATAAACTGCTTTTCTTTTCGAACTTCAACGTTGTAATGTAAGTAATGAGATTCGTACGGATTTTTAACTGTTTCGTAGTTTTCGATGTAATAGGTCTCAACTTCCATTAGTGTGTCTGTATTGAATTGACTCATCTCAATTTTATTTAATAGCATTAAAGCAATTATTTCAGAATATCCTTGAGGGATAATATAAATAGTGGGTTTCTCAATACTTTTCGAAGGCTGATATCTGTCAAAATATTTTACGTTTTCAGAAAATGGTTTTTCGTGATTGTAATAATGAATTTCTTTTCCGGTAACGAGACTAGATTTATTTTGAGCTTCAAAACCTTTAAAATCAACTTCGGTGTAATTTACTGTGTCGGGAATCCATAAAATGTCAAATTGTGCTTGTGCTTTGGTTTGTTCGTTTGCTTTTTTCTTGAGCAAACCAAGTTGCTCGTAGTCTTTATTCATCCACTCGGCAGTTTTCAAAATAAATTGATAAGTGTATTCAACCCTATTTTTATATGACTTGTATTTATGCGCTTCGGTTACGTAGCCAATTGTGTTAAATAACGCGGCATACCCTGTTGAATATCGGGGCGTTTCGAGGTAATCCTTAAATCCATTATCTGGAGTTTTATCGAGAGCAGAAACGTAAGGCGTGATTTCGTGTCCGCTGTTTTTCATGTTTAGATAAATCGCTGGATTCATCTTTTCTCTTACATAATCTCGAAGTAATGGATTCAGTTTGTCGGGTTGAGTAGTAATAATACTCATGTTGTATTGAAAATCTGTGCCATTGGTTGTATGCGTATCAATAAACACATCTGGATTCCATTCGTGAAAAATATTAGCGAATGATTTTGCATTTTTCGAATCACATTTTATAAAGTCGCGGTTGAGATCCAAATTTTTGGAGTTGCCTCGAAAACCATATTCTTCAGGACTATTCTGCCCTGTTCGGGTTGTACTATTCCTGTTGAGCATACCACCAATATTGTATCCTGGAATTATACAAATAACAATGTGCTCTAAAAGGGGGTCGTTATTTTTGAGAAGGTTTTTAGCTAGTTCTACGCTAGCGTCAACACCGCAAGGCTCTCCAGCATGAATTGCATTGTTGATTAGCAAAACACGCTTGTTTTTGTTCATAATTGAAGCTGGATTGAAATCGCCATCGTTGGTAATTACGAACAAGTGAAGAAGTTTTCCGCTGTCGGTTTGTCCTTTTACCAAAAGTTTGGCATTACTAAATTTCTTGTCGAGCTGTTTGTAAACTTCAATTACTTCTTGGTAAGTATATGTTTTGTTCTCTATGTAGGGTTGGCAAAACCCTACAATGGTAACAAATAGAAAGAGAAGGGTTGTTTGTAAATTTTTCATACAATTTGTTTAATAATTTCTTTGAGCTCGCTAAGCATTATCGCTGTTGCTCCCCAAACAACGTGTCCGTTAATGTCGAAATACTTTGTTTTCATTTTAAGCTGTGTTGTGCTCACGAAAATGTCTTTTTCTTTTATTACATCATCATCAAGCAGCTGAGAAAGAGAGCACTCTATAATTTCTGCGACTTCTGTAGCATTAGGTTTATAGATGGGTTGTGTTGAGGTAACACCAACAAAAGGATGCACCAAAAACCGACTTGGTGGAATATAAACTTCCGTTAGTTTTCCGATAATTTGAATAGACTTGGGCGAAATTCCAACTTCTTCTTCAGTTTCACGAAGTGCAGTTTGCTCAAAAGAGGTGTCAGTGTCTTCCCTTTTCCCACCAGGAAAACTAACCTGTAGGCTGTGCACTCCTTTGTATGAATTTCTTAGTGTAAGTAAAATATGAGGTTCGTTATTCTTTGGAAAAACAAGAGCCAAAACAGCGCTTAATTTTGGAGCTGAATCTAGCTCGCTTGCCATTTTTCGAGTAATTCGAGCGTAGGGAGCTAACTTCAGCTGTGCATCAATTCCGGGCAATGGTAATTGTAGCTGAGCGGATAATTTGCTTTGAAACTCTTTGAAATTCATTGCGCTAAAAGTAATCGAAATATATGTTTCAATATCTTTGAATATATATGTCGGTGTTATATCGAATATCCCTTTATTTTTGCAATATGAATTTTATTGAAGAGTTGAAATGGAGAGGCATGATTCACGATATGATGCCTGGAACAGAAGAAAAACTTTGCGAAGGGAGCAAAGCAGGATATATTGGTTTTGACCCTACTGCAGATTCTTTGCATATCGGCAGTTTAGTTCAAATAATGATTTTGGTTCACTTTCAACGAGCTGGACATAAGCCTTTTGCATTGGTTGGTGGCGCTACTGGGATGGTTGGAGATCCTTCAGGGAAATCTAAAGAGCGTAATCTTTTAGATACCGAAACGCTAAATAAAAATCTTGCGGGGGTACAAAAACAATTAGAAAAATTTCTTGATTTCGATTGTGGCGCTAATTCTGCAGAAATGGTGAATAATTACGATTGGTTTAAAAACTTCAATTTCTTGGATTTTATTCGTGATGTAGGGAAACACATCCCAGTCAATTACATGATGGCGAAAGACTCCGTAAAATCCCGGTTAGAAACGGGGATGTCCTTTACCGAATTCACCTACCAATTGGTTCAAGGGTATGATTTTTACTGGTTATGGAAAAACAAAAATTGTATCGTTCAATTGGGAGGCTCCGACCAATGGGGAAACATTGTTACAGGGACAGAACTAATCCGCAGAAAAGGTCAAGGGGAAGCGTTTGCAGTAACCACACCACTTATTAAAAAAGCCGATGGAACTAAATTCGGTAAGACCGAAGGCGGTAATGTTTGGTTAGATAAAGACAGAACATCGCCATACAAGTTCTACCAATATTGGATAAATGCTTCTGATGAGGATGCTGCAAACTATATTCGAATATTTACGCTGAAAACGAAGCAAGACATTGAAGCATTAGAGGCACATCACAAAGAAGCACCACATCTAAGAGTTTTGCAAAAAGCCTTAGCAGAAGACATAACAATTCGAGTTCATTCCGAAGAAGATTTGAAAGCAGCGATTGACGCATCCGAGATATTGTTTAAAAAAGGGGACGAAGCCATTGAAGGCTTAAAAAACCTCCCAGAGAACATTTTTACAGATGTTTTCGAAGGGGTACCACAGGCAGAAATATCTCGTTTAGAAATTGAAGCAGGAATTGGAATAATTGAGTTGCTAGGCACAAAAACTGGGTTTTTAAACTCAAATGGAGATGCTCGGAGAGCCTTGAAAGAAAACTCGATTAGTGTAAATAAAATCAAGGTAACTGCTGATTCATATATATTAAAAAAAGAATCGCTTATTCATAGTAAATATGCGTTGTTACAACGAGGTAAAAAAAGTTATTTTTTAGTGAAGTTTATTTGATGAACACACGAAACAAAAAGAAGTGCTGTTGGCGAACTTCAAAAAATTAGCCGAATTATATCAATAAGGTTAGTAAAACCCAAATAGGTAATTTATATTTGCCGACACACTTGCCCGAGTGGCGGAACTGGTAGACGCGCTGGATTCAAAATCCAGTTCTTTCGGGAGTGCCGGTTCGATTCCGGCCTCGGGTACAATAGCTTTGTTACTGTTAGTGAAAAAACGGTGAAAGTGACCACCC
>JAESTK010000194.1 GCA_016763645.1 Flavobacteriales bacterium | reverse complement strand
TGGTGGAGAATTACACCTTTGCAGAAGGCTTTTATATGACCATTATTACGGTGTCTACTGTTGGGTTTTCCGAGGTCAGAGAACTATCATCATCAGGAAGAATGTTTACCTCTCTCCTTATTATTACAAGTTTTGGTACATTTGCTTTTGCTGTTACATCAATTACCAAATATTTGGCTAGTGGCGACTACAAAACATATTTTAGAGATTATAAGGTGAATAAAGAGATAAACAAAATATCAAACCATGTTATTATATGTGGTTATGGACGTAACGGTAAGCAAGCAGTTAAAACATTAGTTGCACATACAACACCGTATATTATTGTTGAAAGCAACCCTGCGATAATAGCCCAATTACAATCGGAAGGTAAACTATGCATAGAAGGCGACGCTACCGAAGAAGAAAATTTGCTTTCAGCAGGTTTGGCTAAAGCTAAGGCGCTTATCACCACCTTGCCTAAAGATTCTGATAATCTTTTTGTCGTATTAACTGCACGCGAGCTTAACCCTAAACTGAAGATTATTAGCCGAGCATCGGCAGATAATTCAGGAAGAAAATTACGAATTGCTGGAGCCGATAATGTAATAATGCCAGGCATGATAGGGGGGCAACACATGGCAACTTTGGTAGTTACGCCAGATGTTGTAGAGTTTTTAGACCATATTTCGCTACAAGGAACTTCGGATGTTAATCTTGAAGAAATAACATTTGATGATATTCCCAGTGAATTTAAAGGAAAAACACTAAAAGAGTTGAACTCTAGATACACAACAGGCTGTACAATTATCGGATATAAATCTCTTGATGGAGATTATATAGTTAACCCTAGTCCCGATTTAAAAGTTGAAATTGGAATAAAACTTTTTGTGTTAGGAAGCCCAGAGCAGATAAATACGTTGAACAAGCTTTTTAACGTAGGATAACTTAGAATGAAGAAAATTCTTGTTACAGGTTCAAACGGTTTATTAGGGCAAAAAATCGTTTACAATTTATTAGATAGGGGTAACTTCGAAATTATTGCAACTGCTCGAGGCGAAAATAGACTCAAAGAGAAAAATGGGTACGAATTCGTTTCGCTCGACATAACGGATGAAAATGCAATATCAGATGTATTTGAAAAGCACCAGCCTAATGTTGTCATTAACACCGCAGCGATGACAAATGTCGATCAATGTGAGTCTGAAAAAGAAGCCTGTTGGGAGCTCAATGTTATTGCAGTAAAGTATTTGGCGCAGGCATCTGAAAAACATAATTCTCATCTCATTCACCTTTCTACCGATTTTGTTTTCGATGGCGAAGACGGACCTTATACAGAAGGAGATGAACCTAATCCGTTGCATTATTATGCAGAATCGAAATTAGCTTCTGAAAGAATTTTGCAAGACTATAACATCAAATGGTCTATTGCCAGAACCATTATTATTTACGGAATTGTAGATGATATGAGTCGTTCCAACCTTGTTCTTTGGGCGAAAAGTTCAATAGAAAACAAACAAACCATTAACGTTGTAAACGACCAATATCGTTCACCGACTTTGGCAGAAGATTTAGCGGAAGGCTGTATTCTCATCGCAGAAAAGGAGGCCGAAGGCATTTTTCATCTATCGGGTCCAGAAACACATTGTATTTTAGATTTGGTGTATATGGTTGCAGATTACTATGATTTAGATAAATCGTATATCAAGCCAATAACATCAGTGAGCTTGAACCAAGCAGCAAAACGACCGCCAAAAACAGGTTTTATTATCGATAAAGCCAAGGAAGTTTTAGGGTACAACCCCGTTGGATTTCGAGAAGGAATTAAGATACTTGAAGACCAAATTAAGGAAAAAGAAAAATAATTCTATTTTTTAAATAATTAGAACTCAGACAATTATGGTAAAACGAACAACGTCATTGCTAGTAACTATATTAACACCTATGTTAACCTTCGCGCAAGAAGATGGTCTTGATGCTAAAATTGATACATTTTTTCGCCCTATAGCTGATTGGGTAGGCAGTGTTATTTTTTATTCAATATCTTTTGGTGAATATTCGGTTCCACTGGTGCTGATCATTCTAATTCTTGGAGCGCTATACTTTACCTTTTATTTCAAATTTGCTAATTTCACTTTACTTGGAACGGCCATTAAAGTTGTGAAAGGCGATTATGATGAGTTGGACGATCATGGGGCTGATAAAATCGAAGATGGTATAATTCCAAATGAATATGCTGATTCAGACAATAAAGACGCTCCAGAAACAGTTAAGAATCAAGGTGTCGAAGGTGAAGTTTCTCATTTTCAGGCGCTAACAGCCGCGCTATCCGCTACGGTTGGTTTAGGGAATATAGCAGGAGTAGCTGTAGCCGTGGCGATTGGAGGTCCTGGAGCTACATTTTGGATGATATTGGCTGGCCTCTTGGGCATGGCAACTAAGTTTGTGGAATGCACACTTGGTGTAAAATACAGAGAAGTAGATGAAGATGGTACCGTGCATGGTGGACCGATGTACTACCTGTCAAAAGGTTTGGCAGAGAAAGGTATGGGAGAATTCGGAAAGGGCTTGGCAATATTTTTTGCGGTTATGTGTGTTGGTGGATCTTTTGGTGGCGGAAATATGTTTCAGGCCAATCAAGCAGCAGCGCAGCTAATTCAACGATTTGGTATTGAAAGCGGATCTGCTGGGTTGATTTTTGGAATTGTAATGGCAGCAATTGTTGGTGTTGTTATTATTGGTGGCATCAAAAGAATAGGTTCGGTAACAGAAAAAGTTGTTCCTTCCATGGCTGCAACTTATGTTGGTGCAGCATTAATAATTTTAGGAATGAACGCTAGTGCAATTCCAGAAGCTTTCGGGATGATCTTTGGAGGCGCATTTAGTCCAGATGCTGCATTGGGAGGTATTGTTGGTGTTTTGATTGTTGGTTTTCAAAGAGCGGCTTTTTCTAATGAAGCTGGCGTTGGTTCTGCTGCAATAGCCCACTCAGCGGTTAAAACAAAATATCCTGCGAGTGAGGGCATCGTTGCCCTACTTGAGCCGTTTATTGATACTGTTATTATATGTACGATGACTGCTTTGGTAATTATCATCACGAACATCGATGGCGGTTTCTTGGAATATGGAGCTTCTGGGGTGCAAGGTGTTGAATTAACTACTACTGCTTTTGAATCTGCAATACCAGGTTTTTCATGGATACTTACGATCGCGGTAGTTTTATTTGCAATTTCTACTATGCTTTCATGGTCGTATTACGGTTTGCAGGCATGGAAATATTTATTTGGAAGAGGAAAAATTGTAGACATCGTTTACAAAGTAATTTTCTTATTATTTGTTATAATAGGAGCATCTATTAGTTTAGGAGCTGTAATTGATTTTTCCGATGCAATGATTTTTGCAATGGTTTTTCCAAATGTAATTGGATTGGTAATTCTTTCACCTAAAGTTAAAGAAGAGCTAACTAAATACTTGGATGTGATTAAGAATGGCAAAAAATAGGTGTAGACCGTTCCCTAGTAAAAAGAATTGTACGGGTCTATAAATGTCAAATTTCAAAGACTATTTCACTTTTGATAAGCGCCAACGAAACGGAGTAGTAATTTTATTGCTGTTAATTGTATTTACGGTTGTTTCAAGGCTTTCGCTACCATATTTATATCAAAAAAATAGTATTGATAGTTCTGATTTCGAAGAACGAATTCAAGAATTTGAAGCTTCCGCTGAAAATAAAGAACCATACAAATCGAAATATACTAAGCAAGAAATAACCTTCTTCGATTTTAACCCGAATAATTTATCCAAAGAAAAATGGATTTTGTTAGGGCTAAAAGAATGGCAAGTTAAGGTAATTCATAATTACGAGTCAAAAGGAGGAAGCTTTCGAACCAAAGCAGATGTCAAGAAAATTTACGGAATAAAAGAAGAACTGTACAATCTGCTCGAACCGTATATTAAGGTCCCTGAATCTGAATCGAAAAAAGGAAAGAAAGAGTACAAAAATGAACTGACTCTTTTTCAATTCAACCCGAACAATTTACCAGAGGAAAAATGGAAAATGTTAGGATTAAAAGATTGGCAAATCAAAATCATCTATAATTACGAATCGAAAGGGGGTCAATTTAGAACCAAAGAGGATGTTGGAAAAATTTATGGCATAAAGCCAGAACTTTATGAAAAATGGAAACCCTACATTATCATTAATAAACGGATTGGAGAAAAAGAGGAAATAATGTATTCGGATAAAACTAATGAAGATAAAGAACAAAATATTCAGAAAATCGAAATAAATGTCGCAGACTCTTTACTACTTGTGTCGATATACGGTATAGGGCCGGTGTACGCAAAAAGAATACTTACCTATCGTTATCGTTTGGGTGGATTTCGAGACCTTCAACAATTGAAAGAAGTATACGGTATAACTGGAGAAAACTATCCTAAAATTGTAGAACGATTAAGAGTAGATACTGCTGAGGTAATCAAGATTAACATCAATACCGCTATATGGAAAATACTGGTTAGGCATCCCTATATTGACAAAAATGTTGCAAATGGCATCATAAATTACAGAAAGCAACACGGACATTATAATACTGTGGCTGATATTAAACGTTCCGATTTGGTCAATGAGGAATTATACCGTAAAATTGCACCCTACTTAAAAATCGAGTAATTATGGATTTTTCGTTCACAGAGAACCAAACAATGATTCAGCAAATGGTAAGAGATTTTGCTGAAAAAGAAATTCGCCCAAACATGATGAAATGGGACGAGTCGCAAGAATTTCCTATCGAAGTATTTAAAAAATTAGGAGACCTAGGTTTGATGGGTGTTTTGGTTCCTGAAGAGTACGGTGGCTCAGCAATGAGTTACGATGAGTACATCGTTGTGATTTCGGAAATATCAAGAGTTTGCGGATCTATTGGGTTGTCTGTAGCGGCACATAATTCTTTGTGTACAGGGCATATTATGTCTTTTGGTAATGATGATCAAAAGAAAAAATGGCTTCCAAAGTTAGCCACTGCTGAGTGGATTGGTGCTTGGGGATTAACCGAAACAGGAGCAGGCTCTGATGCCGGAGGTATGGCAACAGTAGCTGTAGAAGATGGCGATGATTACATTATCAATGGGGCAAAAAATTTTATTACACACGCCATATCGGGTAATATTGCAGTAGTAATTGTTCGAACAGGCGAAAAAGGCGATTCGCATGGAATGACAGCTTTTGTCATTGAAAAAGGAACTCCAGGTTTTTCGGCAGGCAAGAAAGAAGATAAATTAGGAATGCGCGCATCAGAAACGGCTTGCTTATTTTTTGATGATTGCAGAGTGCCAAAAGCAAATATTTTAGGAAAAGTTGGCGAAGGGTTTATCCAAGCCATGAAAGTATTAGATGGCGGAAGAATTTCAATTGGCGCACTTGGTTTAGGTATCGCCAAAGGGGCATTAGATTGCTCAATTAAATATTCGAAAGAAAGAGAACAATTTGGTAAGCCAATTTCTCAACATCAGGCCATAGCATTTAAACTAGCAGATATGGCAACTGAAACTGAAGCAGCAGAATTAATTTTGTATCAGGCTGCTTACTTAAAAAACAACAATAAGCCAGTAGTTAAAGTTTCAGCAATGGCAAAGTACTTAACGTCAGAAGTTGCGGTAAGAAATTCGAACGAGGCAGTTCAAATTCATGGGGGATATGGTTACACAAAAGAATATCCAGCCGAGAAGTTTTATAGAGATTCTAAATTGTGTACAATTGGCGAAGGAACTTCAGAAATTCAAAAGTTAGTTATTTCAAGAGAATTGTTAAGAGAATAGTTCAGGATAACTAAGATATTTATATATTTGCAGCCCAATAAAAAAGAAGAATATGCTAATAGTACCAGTAAAAGAAGGAGAAAACATCGAAGGAGCACTTAAAAAGTACAAGAAGAAATTCGATCGGACAGGTGTAATTAAACAATTACGTGCGCGCAAGCAGTTCGATAAGCCTTCTGTGGTAATGCGTAAGCAAAAGCTGAAAGCTATTTATGTAAATAAAGAATTTGGAGAAATGTCGTAATTAGTACAACAATTTCTAAGATATACCGTAAAAAGGGAAGCGAATCGTTTTCCTTTTTTTTATGCCCAAAAATGAGTTTTATAGTTATTTAGAATTTGAGAAACGATTCTCTCCTCACACTATTATTTCTTACAAAACTGATATCGAGCAATTTCACGCTTATTTAGAAAAGGAATTCGAGCTAACTGATTTAACAACGGCTAAGCATCAGTTTATCCGAACTTGGATTGTTAGTTTGATGAATGCCAGTTTAAGTGCTAAATCGGTTAACCGAAAAATTTCCTCATTGCGCTCGTTTTATAAATTCCTCAAACGTCAAGGGTTAATTGGGGAAACACCCATGACTAAAATAACGCCACCAAAACAATCGAAACGATTGCCTGTTTTTGTTGAAAAAGCAAACATGGATGAGTTGTTAGACAAAGGCGATTTTGGCGAGGGCTATAAAGCAAGTAGAGACAGGTTAATTATTGAAATACTTTATTCGTTAGGAATACGATTATCGGAACTGATTAACATCAAAGAATCAGACATTAATTTTTACAACAACACGATTAAGGTATTGGGAAAAAGAAACAAAGAGCGAATTATCCCATTTACCCAAGAGTTAGGAGAGTCGATCAAGCGTTTTCAAGAAATAAAAAGCGAATTGGGTTTCTCGAAAGACTATTTGCTTCATACAGAAAAAAATAAAAAACTTTACGAAAAACTTGTCTATAGAGTTGTAAATTACTACATTAGTACGGTGTCAACTTTAACGAAGAAAAGTCCGCATGTATTGCGACACACATTCGCAACACATATGCTCAATAATGGAGCCGATTTAAATTCCATTAAAGAGCTTTTGGGTCATGCGAACTTATCGGCAACTGAGGTGTACACACATAATACATTTGATAAATTAAAATCTATTTATAAACAAGCTCACCCACGAGCGTAAAACACAGGAGGATTACTTATGAAAGTTACAGTTCACGCAATTCATTTCGATGCAGATAGAGATTTAGTAGAATTTATTCAAGAAAGGGTAAATAAATTAGAACATTTTTATGATGGAATTATGGGAGGCGAAGTGTTCTTACGTGTTGAAAAATCAGACGACAACCAAAACAAGGTTGCGGAGATTAAATACAAACACCAGGAAAAGAATTATTCGCGAAACGACAATGTAAGTCTTTTGAAGAAGCAATAGATACAGCACTCGAAGCAATTAAACGACAAATGAAAAAGCACAAAGAAAAACAACGTGCAGTAACGAGCTAAGAACAAAAGAAAAACACAGAGGAAAAGTTGAAATATTTCCTTTGTTTTATCGAGATTAGTTTTCTACATTTGCAGACCCTTAAAAATAGGGGTCTGCTTTTTTTTGTTAAAAAGTATGATATGGTGATGCCGATGTAGCTCAGTTGGCCAGAGCAGCTCACTTGTAATGAGCATGTCGGGGGTTCGAATCCCTCCATCGGCTCCA
>JAESTK010000193.1 GCA_016763645.1 Flavobacteriales bacterium | reverse complement strand
CTACACCTCACCCAAAACTTTTAACAAAGTTTTGACCTCTCCTCAAGGAGAGGTTGAAGCGGAAACCCACGAGGCAGAGCCTCGGGGAATGCTTTCTGAGTAAAAATTAAGTTAGATTGGTTCAAAAACATGTAGTGCCAAATTCTTCAACAGCTGTTGAAGAATTTGGCATTCGTTTAAGTATATTTGAATTTCTCCAACAGCTTTTGAATTTATTAAAAAAAAGACCAACTAACTATGGAAGAAAATAATTCGCAAATAATTATCTATCAAACTGATAAGGGCGAAACGAAATTAGAAGTTACTTTTAATGACGAAACCGTTTGGTTAACTCAGTTACAATTATCCACATTATTTGGGAAAAGTAAAAAAACCATTTCTGAACATATTAGTAATTTTTTAAAGAAGGTGAATTACATCAAGAAGTGGTTGTCCGGAAATACCGGACAACCACTCAACATGGTGCTATTGAAGGGAAAACACAATCAAGAGATGTGAATATCTATAATTTAGATGTTATTATTTCTGTTGGTTATCGTGTAAAATCCAAACAAGGTACTCAGTTTAGAATATGGGCAACTCAGCGTTTAAAGGAATACAACATAAGAGGTTCGAAAATGACTTTTTGTTAACGATACTTATTAAACAGTGTATTGGCTATTTGCATTGAGGTCTCAAAAGCTGCATTATTAATACCTGTTATTGTATCGTTTTTCTCGAAAAAAGAAAGTAGGTTTTCGGTAGGCATATTTCCCGTTAGGTTGTCAGTTGCCATTGGGCAGCCACCATAACCTTTAATTGCAGAATCGAAACGAGTACAGCCGCTTTTTACTGCAGCATGAATTTTTTCTTCCCACGCATCGGGGGTGGTGTGTAAGTGTGCGCCAATTTCTACATTCGGAAACTCTGGAATTATGCTTCCGAAAAGTTCGGTAATGTTTTCGGGGTTAGAAACCCCAATTGTGTCAGATAATGCGATTATCTTAATGCCAATGTCGTTAACCAATTTTTGAGTCCATTTTATGGCAATTTCTGGATTCCATTTTTCATTATAAGGGTTTCCAAAAGCCATAGAAACATATACTACCATCGTTTTATTGTGCTTTTCGCATAGGTTTTGAATAGCCTCTACGCGGTGTAAAGATTCATCAATAGACGAGTTGGTGTTTCGTTGCTGAAACGTTTCTGAAATAGAGAATGGAAACCCTAAATAGTCTATTTCTTCAAAACTACATGCATCATTTGCTCCACGTTCGTTAGCTATGATTGCCAGTAGTTTAGATTTAGTTTCTTTAAGTTTTAGTTTATCTAAAACTTTAGCCGTATCAATCAACTGTGGAATGGCTTTTGGAGAAACAAAGCTCCCAAAATCTATAGTGTCGAAGCCAACTTGTAGTAAACTATTGATGTACTCTACTTTAGTTTCTGTAGGGATAAAATCGTGAATTCCCTGCATAGCATCACGTGGGCATTCGATTAGTTTGATGGCATTTGAACTCATGGCTCAAAATTACTATTTTTGGTAAAAATCGAGACTATGAAAATTGTATTTACTTCAGCTATATTATTACTTGGCATGTTATCGCTTGCTCAGCAAACAATTGTTGACACGATTACCCATGGAGGTATAGAACGAACGTTTACATTGTATGTCCCTGCAATGTATTCATCGAGCGTTTCAACACCTTTAGTGTTTAATTTTCATGGATACGGTAGCAATATGACCGATCAAATGGGGTATGGAGACTTCCGAGATATTGCCGATACGGCTAATTTTATTATAGTTCACCCGATGGGAACATTTGATGGTGGCGGTACTTCTTTTTTTAATGCTGGTTGGGGTGGTTCGGTTGACGATGTTGGTTTTACTGCTGCGCTTATTAATTCAATTGCCTCCGAATACAACATTAATGAAGACCGAGTTTACAGTACTGGCATGTCTAACGGAGGATTCATGAGTTATTATTTGGCCTGCGAATTGAGTGATAGAATTGCAGCCATTGCTTCAGTAACAGGTACATTTAACGTGAACCAAGTTAATTCGTGTAATGTTCAGCGTCCAATGCCAGTCATGGAAATTCATGGTACTGCCGACCCTACTGTTCCTTACAACGGAAATTCAACAATGGAATCCACACCAAACACTGTTAACTATTGGGTGAATTATAATAACTGTGATACAGGCTCTGTTTTTACAGATGTACCTAATAGTAATACTACCGATAACTGTAGTGTCGAACATTTTTTGTACAAAAACGGAGATACTGGAGTAGAAATAGAGCTTTATAAAATAATTGATGGAGCTCATACTTGGCCAGGGGCTACTTTTTGGGGAAATGTTACCAATCAAGATATTGATGCATCATTTAAAATTTGGGAGTTCTTTGCTAAGTATGACATCAATGGTAAAATTCAATCGGGCGGAACAGGAGTAGAGCAGGTCGAAAGTGCCGTTACGGATGTAAAAGTTTTTCCTAACCCCGCTAAAGATTTTATTACTGTGAGTTGGGAAGACGAAACTGTTTCGTCAATTCGAGTAATAAATATGTTGGGAGTTGTAGTTGTAAACGTAAAAGTGGAGAACCAAACATCGGCTAAGGTTTCAACACAAGCGTTAAGTGAAGGGGTTTATTTTATAGAAGTTAGTGGCAAAACTGTTAAACTTTTGATAACAGAGAAATAGTAGCAGATTTTTGTTGGGTGGGTTACAAAACAAAAAGTTAAATTTGCACGCTAAATCAAACAAAAGGAAAAGATGACAATCAAATTAATAAACTCGATAGCTGTAATTTCATTGCTATCATTCGTATCGTGCGATGCTCCAATGGAAGATAAAGCTCCTATATCTTAGGATAACGAAATAGATAAATTAAGTTATAGCCTAGGGGTTAGCGTTGGCCAAAACGTAAAAAAACAAGGGTTAATTGAGATTAATGGCGATGCTGTTGCTCAAGCACTGGAAGATGTTATGGCTGGACAAACTACGTTAGTTTCAGCAGCAGAAGCACAACAAAACTTACAGGCTTATTTTTCCGGTTTACGAGAAAATAAAGACGCGGGGGCTAAACAAGCAAGCCTAGATTTTTTAGCTGCAAATGTTAACAAAGAGGGGATTACAGTAACCGAAAGCGGATTGCAATATGAAATAATGGTTGAAGGTGATGGTCCAAAACCATCGGCTACCGACAAGGTAAAAGTCCATTATCATGGCACAACGCCTGACGGAACGGTTTTCGATAGCTCTGTTGATAGAGGCGAACCTACTGTATTGGCGTTAAATCAAGTAATTAGAGGTTGGACTGAAGCGTTACTGCTTATGCCTACAGGTTCTAAATGGAGATTGTTTATCCCTCAAGAATTGGCTTATGGTGCTAGCCCAAGACCGGGTGGACCGATAAAACCATACATGGCATTGGTGTTCGAAGTAGAATTAATCAGCATCGAAGCAGCCGAGTAATGAAATTAGTTAAAACGATTCTAGTTTTAGTAATTGCTCTTGGGATTACCAATAGTGTTATTGCTCAACGAAAGTCAAAAAAGAAAGAAGTAAAAGTAATGGAAACAGAATTAGACACATTAAGTTATAGCCTAGGTGTTAGTATTGCTGCTAATATTAAAGGGCAAGGAATGGATTCGATAAGTGTCGATGCGTTCGCGAAAGCGATAAAAGATTCTTATGGAGATTCGACAGTTATTTCTGTTGATGAGGCGAACAAAAACTTGCAAGAATATTTTCAAGAGCTTCAGAAAAATAAAGTAGAAAAAGCCAAACAAGGCGGCATTGATTTTTTAGCAGCGAATGCTAAAAATGAAGGAGTAACTACCTTGCCTAGTGGGCTACAATATCAAATAATGGTTGAGGGTAAG
Source organism: Flavobacteriales bacterium (assembly GCA_016763645.1). Taxonomy (GTDB): domain Bacteria; phylum Bacteroidota; class Bacteroidia; order Flavobacteriales_G; family NORP312; genus NORP312. The sequence continues at coordinate 798 of JAESTK010000193.1, read as the reverse complement.
GGGCCAAAGCCATTGGCTACAAGTAAAGTTACGACACATTACCATGGTACTACTATTGATGGGAAAGTGTTTGATAGCTCTGTAGAACGTAATCAGCCAGCACAATTTGGTGTAAACCAAGTTATCGCTGGATGGACAGAAGCGCTACAATTAATGTCAGTAGGTTCTAAATGGACATTGTTTATCCCATCAAATTTAGCTTATGGTGAGAGAGGTGCAGGGGCAGATATTCCTCCACATGCCGCTTTAATTTTTGAAGTCGAATTATTGAGCATCGACCAATAAAAAGATATTAGAATTGAAAAAGCCTTTTTGATTGTTCAGAAAGGCTTTTTTTATGCTTTTTCGCTTTCGAGATGTTGTCTCATTTCGTTAATCAACTTGTCTTTTAACTCTGTAAACTGAGTTTTGTTAAGTTGATGATCTACTTCTTGGCTCACTAGTTTGATGAACTGAACATAATAACCTTCAGCTATTTCGCTTTCAATGCAAATTATTTCTTTAATAATTTGAGTGACTGACGCATCGATAAGATTTTTGTACTTGAAAATCTCGTCTAATTCGTAGAGACTACTTCTGTTATCTACTGTTTCCATAAAAATAGTTTCGCTGTTTTCATTTTCAAATATAGTCTATTTGATGAAACAGAAAATATATTAATATATCAACCAGGGCAAACTCATACTTTAATTCCAATCACGCGTAACAGGTAATCCTCATTCCATCCCGCTTTTAGTCTTTTTCCTTTAATTCCTTGCTTTTCGGTTTTTTCATTTTTCAATAAATTTAAAGCAACCT
>JAESTK010000192.1 GCA_016763645.1 Flavobacteriales bacterium | reverse complement strand
TTTGTTAAAAGTTTTGGGTGAGGTGTAGATAACGAATTTCGGTTTTTGACCCTTCGGTCAAAATGAAACGAGCGAAATACCTCGATGGCTCTGCCTCGAGGATAGTTCGTTTCAAGAAATTCTTTATTGGAAGCCATGGGCCGTGGTTTACTCCTCGTAAATCACATCAGAAGCATCTTTAATAACCCCGATAACTTTAAATTCGGTTCGTCTATTTTTCGCTCTATTTTCTTCATTATCACTACCATCTTCATTTTCGTTTGGCACTAATGGAGCTTCCTCTCCGTAGCCTTTAGCAACCAAACGTTTTTTGTCAATTCCTTTTCCAATTAGATACTTTACTACACTTTCGGCTCTTCGTTGCGATAAATTGTGGTTGTACTTATCAGTGCCTTTACTGTCGGTATGTGAGCTTATTTCAACTATAATTTCAGGATTTTCAACCAAAATTTTATAAATAGTAGTATCAATTACTGTTTGCGTTTCAGGTGTTAAATGTGCTTTATCGAAAGGATAGTAAACATTTTTTATAATGATAGGAGCTTCAAGCATTTTGCTTAACCACAAATCATCAAGTTTAAAAGTGTCAGATTTTTCGATTGTTTCGGTAGAGAACAGCACATCTTGATTGAAATATCCGTCTTTGCCTATTTCAATTACATATTGGTTGCCCTGTTCTAGTTTCATAATGTATTCACCAATTTCGTTAGAGAAAGCTTTTTTGATTTCCATTTTTTCTCCAGATGCTGTATCAACAAGAAATAGTGTTACTGTTGCATTTTCCATCTTGTTTTGATCGGTTGAATCAGATTCTTCAAAGATATTACCAGTAACAAATATTTTAATGTAATGGGTGTAATAGAAATGGTACATATCATCGCAACAGGTTTCACTTTTTAATGCGGTTCCTCCTGGTCGATTTGAGATAAAGAACCCTTCATCTTGGCTTGGGGCGAGCGTGAAATCTAAATCATCTTCCTTGTTGTTTATCGGGTAACCGATGTTTGTAGGTGCTACCCATTTGTTTAACTCGCCTGTTGTATAAAAAATATCAAGCCCCCCAAGTCCTGGATGTCCGTTGCTGCTAAAATACATGTGTTTGGTTTCGGTGTCGAAGTATGGAGTTACATCTTTCCCAACTGTGTTAATGAATTTTCCACAGTTTTTAGGCTTCTGATAGATGAGTTTGCCTTTTTTCTCTCGAACATAGGTGTACCAAATATCCAAATCGCCTTTACCGCCATCTCTATTCGATACATAATAAATCACATCCATATTATACTTGGGGTGAGTACCAATGGCTGGTTGTGTCGCTGTAAATTCTTCACTATTTATGGGTGATGGTAACGCTTCTGCTTTTGTCCAGTTTCCTAGACTGTCTTTTTTACTTACAAAGATGGAACAGATAATTTTTCTCTTTATCGGAATACATTTTGTAAAATAAAATCTGTTTCTATCGGGAGAAAAAGTTCCATTACCACATTCTACTCCGTCTTCATTAAATGGCCCTTCTAAAAGGTCCTGACCACTCCAATCATCAAAATTCTTGTGTGCGATATACATTTTTCGAACAGGTTGTTTACCGTAAGCAGAATCTTCTTTATCGGTAGTGTAGTACATTATTTTTCTCGACTTTAAGGCAGAGTACAATAGTGTTGAGTCGTCTAAAACGATTGGAGCAAACTCTACATGAGCTGTATTTATGCTTGTATCTAAATGAGTGATAATTATTTCGAGCGGATTACCGATTATCTCTTCCGCCATTTCGCACCCTTCAACTTGCGCATTTAGCATTTTTTTAATGGTTTTTTCTTTTGCTTCGGCTTTAAAGCGTTTTTTGAAAGATAAAAGACTGTCCTTGGCAGCTGGATAGTCTCCTAGTGCCATTATTTTCATTTCTGCAATTCGATACATCGCCATTGGAAACTGTTCGGGGACGCTTTCATACACTTTTTCGTACCATTCTAAAGCAGATAAATAATCTCTTGTTTCTTTGTATAACTCAGCAACTAAATATTTGTACCTATCTTTTTTTGGTTTGAGCTCTACGTATTTAGTGTAGTAATCTATTGCAGAATAAATGTCGCCTATATAGTCGGCTTGTTTTGCTAATTTTTTAACCTGGTATGGCTTCAGTTTTAGGGTGTCAATTTCAGTCCAGATATCGATTTCGGGCACACTATCATTCTGAGAAAAACCAATTAAGGAAATCCCGAAAAATAAGATAAAAACAAGGAATACAGTTTTAGTATCTCTCACAAGGAATTGCTGCTTTCTTGAGTTTAGTCTCAGGTTTTATAAAGATAACGGATATTTCCCACGCTCCGTTTTGGCTATTGGTGCCAGTTTGCAAGCGAGATAATGTTATGTCTCTACTTAGCCCAACGTTCCATTGCTTAAGATTGGCACCAATAGTTAGTATAAGTGCATCGAAATTATTTATGGAGTGCCTTATTTGAGGGCCAAAATAAATGTAGTTGAATTTGATTTTTTTGTTGAGGTAAACATCTTCGAGGTTGTACCCAATGTTTAAACCATAAACTAGATCATACGCTCGTCTATGTATCATAAATAGAACATTTGGCATTAAAAAGAGCTGAGTGTTTAAATCATATGTACCTCCAAAAGAAATAACGTTTCTGTTACGAAGTCGACTCTTGTTATCTCCAATAAGAGAATTCTTAGGGTTAACAATGTGGTACACTGCTAGACCAACAACGGGCTCAAACTTCCCGAAGTCTTTACTCCACATTACTCCAGCATTAAAATCAAAATAATTGATAAGGTCTTTAGGTATGTTTTCTAGAGGGGAAGCTTCATTTTCACTACCAGAAGGCTCTAACATTCTCCATTTGGGAGGTTCGTTAGACTCTTTTTTATCCATCCAGGTATCAGCTTGTTTTGGCGGACCTGTTGCTCCAGTTTTTTTACTAATGTAGCTCGGTTGAAACCCAATGGCTAATTTATGACCGTTCACTTTTTTTAGGTACGACAATGAACCGGAAATTTGCGTTGTAGTTAGTTTTCGTTCTACTTGTCCTTCTGAACTGTGCAAGACAACGCCACCGGTTTCATCATGTAACATTTTAACTCCTAATCCAAATTTATGCTCGCCAAGGTATATAGGGATGTCAAAGGCAATGTTAAATGTTTTAAAAGGTTTTCTTTGATCAATGTTTGTTGGCTCAACTTCACCACGATGGTATTCACCTCCATCTTCGTATAGATCTACAACTGCTTGATATTGCCGCCTGTAGATAAAAGAAACGCGGTAATCGCCTCTAAAATTACCTGTTGTAGCAGGGTTTAATGTTGCGGGGGTAGCATAAAACTGAGAAAAATGTACATCTTGCGACTGCCCGTTGTAAGTCAGTACAGCAGTGAAAAAAAGGAATAAAAAGTAGCTAAAATAAGTCTTCAAATCTTTTGTATATTTGACGGGATAAAAATAAGAACATTTATTCGTTTTACAAGATTAATCATTCAAACCTAACTATGCTCTGTAAAAGAGGTCTTTTTTCTGCACTATTATTCCTCATTACAACAACCCTTTTTGGGCAAGTTACGGCAAGTTTTACTGCAGATTTTACCGAAGGCTGTGTTTCAACGGGGTTACAGGTGCAATTTACAAATACAAGTACAGGGGCCACCTCTTATCTCTGGGATTTAGGTAAAGGAAACTCAACCGTGTCGGTTGTAAATCCAGCAGAAACTTATACTGCCGCAGGTGTTTATACTGTAATAGTTACAGCAACCGATGGTGCAAATTCTGATGTTTTTACGTTGGATATTACCATTCACGAAGACCCAGAAGCCGCATTTTCTATTGTCGGAGATAGCACTGGTTGCCCTGATTTTTCGGTAAGTTTTATTGACGAGTCCGTTGGACTAGAAGGCAGTATCGTTTCTTGGTCGTGGAGTAATATACCAGGTTCAAATTTCACTAACAGTATCCAGAATCCATCAGAAGTATATACCCAAACGGGTACATATGATATTAAGTTGATTGTAGTGGATACATTTGGATGTTCTAATGCGATTACTATTGTTGACCAAGTAATAGTGGTTGACCCGCCAGTAGTTGATTTTGTTGGAGCGCCAATATTAGCATGTACACCTCCTTTGGACGTTACATTTACGAACAACTCTACCCCAAATTTAATCTATACATGGGATTATGCGATAGCAACATCAAATACTACATCAACTGCCGATACCACAGTTACTTATTCAAGTACTGGGATTTATGACGTGGCACTTACTGTTACCGATCCATTTGGGTGCTCATCGTATGATACTATTGTTGAATACGTGGTTATAGAAGACGTTTTTGCAACTTTTCAGATGAATCAACCGGTTGGCTGTCCGGGAGTACTTTCTTCTTTTCCTACAACAGGTACTTTAGGAGCAAGTAGCTATATGTGGGATTATGGTGATGGGTCCGGAGCAAATCCAGGAGGTTCGCCAGGCTCGCACAACTTTGCCGCTCCAGGCAGTTATGATGTGTCGCTTACGGTAACATCTTCTAGCGCCATGTGTTCAGATGATACAACGATTACCATTGTAATTGAAGATTTTACAGCAGCTTTTACACCGAGTGGTCTTTACAGTTGCGTGGCTCCATTTTCAGTTACGTTTACCGATGTATCGCAAAGTAATGCTGCTGGGTGGCAATGGGAATTTGGTGATGGTTCAGGAACTTCGAATCTTCAAAACCCAGTTTATGAATACCAGGACGAAGGCACCTATCTTATTACCCTAACTGCCGTGAGCAGTAACGGGTGTATAGATGATACAGTTTTGGTTGATACTATTAAAATTAGCCTACCTGTTGCTGATTTTACGATTTCTTACGAAGATAATGTGTGTTTTCCTACAGTGGTTACGCTAACCGATAATGGTAGTACGCCCGATAGTACAGGTACACTATCTCAGTGGCAATGGGACTTTGGAAATGGCAGTGCGGTAATTACGAACACAACATCAGCCATTGTTACAATGACTTTTACTGAGGCGGGAGAATTTGAAGCAATTTTAACTGTAACTACCAGCCCTAATGGGTGTATAGACACTCTAAGGTTAGTAGTAGAAATTGGTACTTATTTAGGACCTAAAGATACAGTTTGGTCACCTAACGATTCTCCAGATACTTCTTGTGCCATAGATATGGTTAATTTTGATGGGTATGTAGACTCTGTTCATTTAGCCGATAGTTGGGAGTGGTTTGGTACAGGTGGTTTAAGTGGAACTGGCCAGAATTACCAGCATCAATATACTGATGTCTCTGCGGTAAATGTGTGGAATACCGACACATTAGTTGTAGAATACAATGGATGTTTTGATACTCTTTACACCGATAGTATTTATATCTTGGGGCCTATTGTTGAGAGCATCAATGCATTAAGGGCGTGTAACAATCCTTTCGACAGAACTTTTAGTGCGGTGTATATAGATACAACCACTTAT
>JAESTK010000191.1 GCA_016763645.1 Flavobacteriales bacterium | reverse complement strand
CAATATAATTCGTTCGTTTCAAATAAAACAAATAGCCAACAAACATTTTGTAAATCCCATTAAATGCAAACCCCAAAGCTATCCAAAGTACGAACTGAGCAGCCTCCAGATATTGATCACCGATAAAAATACCCATAATTAAAGGAACAAATAAATAAAATATAGCCACTATTGCAAATATCACTATGATGTAAACATAGGTAATTTTAGCTATTTTTTGTTTTGTTTCAATACTCCCCTCGTTTAACTTCTCAAAAAACCAAGGGGTCCAAGCCTGATTAAATGAATTTTGAAGTAAGCTTATCACCATTCCAATTTGATACCCTACACTATATATTCCCATTTGGTCTAAGCCAACCATATGGGTAATAAAGAGCCGATCGGAATATGCAATAATAATGGAACTTAATGTATGGGGAATAAGAGGAACTCCAAATTTTAATGCGTGTGACATATAGTCCCATTTTAATTTCAACTTAATTCTATTTTCTTTGATTAAAAACCCACTTGCAACAATCGAAAACAATCCTGCTGCTGCAATCTGACCTTCTAATCTGCCATCCCACGAATGCTTGAGTATAATTATAAAGAAAACGGATGCTCCAACGTCAATTGACGTTTTTAATACATTAAAAACTCCAAATTTTAGGGCTTTTTGTTCAACCCTCCATACCGACAGTATAAGTTCACAAGTCTTTTGAAAGAAACACAAAACAACAATCATCCATAAAAACCCACCAGGGAAAGCCGAAACTTTTTCTATGTAAGTCTCAAATAAGAAAAATAAAAGTAAAATGACCGCTGAGGATGGAATGAGCAACAGCACAACATTTCCAATATATACACTAAAATCAGTTACCTCATCTTTATCATAATAGCTTCTAACGAGTGCGCTATTCATATTTAACCCCGTTAACGGCAATGTGAAATTTACCATAATTTGAAACATCGCAACCAAGGCATATTCTCCTGGACTTAAGTAAGTTGTTAAAAAAGGTAATAGAAAAAATGGGATGGCCGCATTGATAAAATTTGACGCTGTAAAAATCGCAGCAGATCGTACTAATTTGGACTTCAACCAACTAGTCATTAAATATACTTTTGACTGCTCTGGTTAAATTCTCTTTATACTCCTTCGCTATAATATCGCTATTGGATAGCGTAATTTCTTCGCGTGATAAAAATTCAGAATCATTTATTAATTTCACCATTAGTACAGGTGTATCGGCAAAATATGTTACTGGTTTCTGAAGTATTTTTTCGTAATATTCTTTTGCCATATTATCAATATTCATTAATACGTTTCTGGTACCTAATGATGGAGATTCAATGGCTGTTGTTGGTGTCATTGTTGAATGAAAGTCACATTCCTTAATAATTTCATACGTATTTAGAAAGTCACAGTAAATTACATTTTCCGGTAAATCAAAAGAAGTATAATACAAGTGAGTTTGTTTTCTTGGCATTAAAACATATCCGATTGTTGAATCAATAGACGCAGCTTCTCTTAAAAAGTCTATTATTTGTTGTTCAAATGCATCTTGTATCGCAACAGCAACAGTTTTCTTATATGGCTTTGTTAATTCTCTGAATTTGGTTTGATCCGGATTATCATGTTGCAATATATAATCAATATAAAAATTGCCAATTGGAATTACCTTTTCTGATTTTATCAAATAGTTGTCTTCTGTAAATATTTCTTTCTCTTTGTTTCCAAAAACAAAAAGATAATCCGGGTAAAGTCCCCTTCCATAATCTTTGTATACGTTGTACGCATAGTGCGTAGAATTAACTATACCATGCTGAAATTCAACCACCCTACATCCATTTTCTTTACAAGCTAACACATACCCCATATTGGTGTATGCATTTGCTATAAACATATTCTTAATACCGTATCGCTTAATTAGCCAATTCATTACACCATATTGGCAAAAAAACTTTTTAATCAACGCGTTGTAATCCTCATCTATAGAGAATTCGTTCAATACATCCTTAAGTAATTGCTCATTTTCTATTACTCCCTTTCTGTACAAAAATTTACCATACAAAAACTCTAGCAAGTAAATGACATACTTGGAGATTATATATTTAGTTGGAATACTGCTTAATGAATAATGATTCGGGTTGGGCAGTTCTATAAATAGAAATTTACCTGGTAATATCTCTGCTAAATAGTCGATTCGGTCAACATACTTACCTCCCATTTTTTTTCGTTGGTCACTCGATGAAAAAACAACATGCTCATACTGACTTACAAATAATGCCCTTGACCCATAAAATAGATTTTTAGCTATGTGAAAAAACAGCTTTTTATCCAAATAAACTCTGCGATTCTGATTGAACATAAGTCTAGACCCGATATAATTTCGGATAAAAGCCCAAATTTTCACTTCTCCAACTATAATAGAATCTAAGTCAAGTTTACGCTCTTTTTCATATAAATTTTGGATACTACTCATTCAATTATGGCAACTGGCTAATCACCTTTTGCATCTGGGTATAGTAGCCATCAATAGCCTTTCTACACAGAGATATACGTGGGTATTTTTGTTCAATTTCATACTCAAGATTATTTACAACGTCTTGAGCAAATCCTGGGTCTGTTTTAAAAATATCATAAAGCCCCATTTTGTTCGCAGCTTTCAATGTTAGCTGATTGCCATACCCTGTGTACGCTTTGAGACTCAATCCGCCAATTACCTCTTTTAATGCCACACCTCTTCCATCTTCACTTAACAAAACGGATGGTTTTGAAATACTGCAACAAAAAATGTGAGCATGAACTCTGTATCCTATGTGCAAATCGCAAGCAGAATAAGAATCAATTAATCCGTTTTCACTTCCAGAAATATCCTTGTAATTAATGTGCTCTTTCTCTAACCATTCAACAAATTTATTTTGCTTTAGTATTGATCGATCAATTTTATGATGGAATAGTACCTCAAGATTGAATTCTGTCTTTTTTGACAAAAGAAAAATAAGATCTTTCATCTGTTTCTCCATAGAACTGCTTCTGTAGTACGAAACACCTAAAGAAAATCCTATTTTTTCTGGTTTAGATTTAAATTCGACCTGTTTATTTAAATGGTCTAAACTATACAATGCAGGACATCCGGTCATGATAAAGTTATTGAACCCTTTTTGTCGTAATACATTCAAAGTGTGATAATCTCTAACGCTTGACATAAATCCTGATGCGTTAATTTTTCTTAGTAACTCGACTGAACCTTCATCGAGAGGGTAATTATACGTTTCCTCCCACGTTCCTTCAACGCCCTTATATCCAACACCTAGCATTATAATTGGAATGCTAATTTCCGCTAAATTGTTCACCATAGGATAAATCCTTGACCTCATTCCGCTCTGTAGAGCGGGACCACCTAATAAAATTAGTGCTTTGGACTCATTAATCTCGATAACCTGTTCCTTAGAAAATGGTTTCCACCCATCATAGTCTATTACACTTCTATCGGGTCTTAATAAAGCAAGTAATTTTTTCGCGCGGTATTTAATTAAATAATCACCCGCGTTATTCTTGCTACCAGTTAGTATAACATATTGGTTTTTCGTTACCATTTCTTCTATTCAATAATTATACGAGTTGATTCCATTGAACCAAATCATCCTCTGCAATATCTACCGCTAATATTCTTCCGCAAACTTGCGCTATATCTTTTGGGCTTACCCCATGAGCTGGTCGCTTCCATGTTAAATCTTCCTTTGAAATTAAAGATCCTTTATCTAGGCTTTTGTTAAACACTAAACTTCTTCTTGCATTTTTTCGTGCTGGCTCTTCTGATTTAAGTGGGTATTTATTATAAGACCCCATCAATTCCTGAACCCTAATCATGTTCATGTTAAACATCTTAAGATCTTCTTTATCCATTGCGTGGTAATGATCGTTACCTGGAAGTGTTTTATCGTGAGTAAAGTGCTTCTCTAATACTTTTGCACCTAGAACTGTTGCCAATTCCAGAGCTTTCATATCTTTAGGTAATGTATGGTCCGAGTATCCCAGTAATGTGTTTGGAAATTTCAATTTCAGATCATGAATCATTCCCAAATTAGCATTTTCATCATCTGTAGGGTAATTTAAAATACAATGTAGTAAACACAATTCATTTTTCTTATTTTGAATCACTTCAACTGCTTGCTGAATTTCCCATAAATAAGAGGCCCCTGTAGATAGAAGTATTGGTTTTCCAAATTCGCACAAAAACTCAATAAAGGGCAGATTGGTAATATCTGATGATGAAATCTTATAAATAGGCATCAAATCATTCAAAAATTTTGCTGATTCCACATCGAAAGGTGTTGACATAAATTCTATTCCTACTTTATCGCACTCCTCTTTCAATTCTTCATATTCACCTTTCCAAAAGCTATCGTACTTTTTGAATAATTCGAATTGAGATTTTGTTGGTACTTTTGTCGTATCCCAATATGAGGGGCTATTTTTTGAAGCAATTGTCTCAGCTTTGTAGGTCTGGAATTTAATAGCGTGAGCCCCTCCTTCTGCGGCTTCTTCGATTAAACGCTTAGCCAATTCCATGCGACCTTCATGGTTAACTCCTGCTTCAGCAATAACATAAGGGGGCAACATAATACTGCTTGTATTGTGTTTAAACACATCTAATATTTTCATAATTCTTCGATAAGGTCGTTAATGATTTTGATTACTTTTCGTTTACCATTTAGAACATTCTGCTTTTTCATTTTACTGTGCATTTCAACTCTTTTATCATAATTTGACACCAATTCTGTAAATACATTTTTTATGTCATCGAGTGATTTTTCTTTTCCAAGCCCTATGTTAATAAATCCATTTTGCTCACTTGCAAAAAAATGTGTTAACTCTCTCTTGTTTTGAGCTAAAATAATGGACGGTGTACCAACTATT
>JAESTK010000190.1 GCA_016763645.1 Flavobacteriales bacterium | reverse complement strand
CTACAAGTTAGAACACGTAGAGCGTCCAAAGGTATCTGCACAAATTGGCACAGCAATCGATTTGGGTGATCTTTCGGAAAATGCGGAATATCACGCAGCGAAGGAAGTTCAAGGAATCATGGAGGCGAAGATTTCAGACCTTAAAAATAAACTAGCCTACGCTCGCCTAATTGATGAATCGCAAGTAGATACATCAAAAGTTTTAGCCCTGTCTACCGTTAGAATTAAAAATGTGAAAAATGGATTCGAAGTGGCTTATACCTTAGTTGCTGAAAACGAAGCAGATTTAAAAGCAAAAAAGATTTCTATAGAATCTCCCATTGCTAAAGGATTACTAGGGAAGTCGGTTGGGGATATTGCAGAAATAACAACTCCAGCAGGAGTAACTCAATTCGAAATTGTAGAAATAACTCGCTCTTGAGTACAATTTTTTCAAAAATAATTACAGGCGAAATACCCTGTTATAAAATCGCTGAAACAGAATCATGCTTTGCTTTTTTAGACATTAACCCTTTAGCCAAAGGCCATACGCTTGTTGTCCCTAAAAAAGAAGTAAACGACTATTTCAATTTGGACACTCAATTGTTTACGGAATTAAATATTCTCTCAAAAAAAGTCGCTAAAGCAATTAAACAAACCATGCCTTGCGAAAGAGTTGGTGTAGCGGTTATCGGTCTTGAAGTCCCTCACGCACACATTCACCTTATACCGATAAATAATATTAGAGATATCGATTTTTCTAGACCCAAGTTAGACCTTCCTCAAGCTGAAATGCAAGAAATAGCAAACACTATTTCATCCAATATTTAACCCTTTCGATTCGGATTGTCTTTTAAAAAAGCATCCCAACCAGAATATTTTTGTCCCCCACCCCCTATTCCCCCTTGGTAAGAATGACATAAGGCAGCAGCGAGACCATCAGTGGCATCTAACAATTTCGGTATTTCTATTCCCAAAATACTCTTTAGCATAGCTGCCACCTGCTCTTTCGTTGCTGTTCCGCTCCCAGTTATTGACTGTTTTATTTTTCTAGGGGCGTATTCTGAAGTAGGAATATCTCTGTACAATGCCGCAGCCATAGCAACACCCTGTGCCCTGCCTAATTTTAGCATCGATTGAACATTTTTACCATAAAACGGAGCTTCAAGCGCCATTTCGTCTGGTAAATACTCATCAATTAAAGACAGGGTTCGTTCAAATATCCTTTTCAATTTTAAGGGGTGGTTTGCCAATTTACTCAGATGGATTACTCCCATGGTAATTACTTCAGGATTTTTTCCAACAACTTTAATTACCCCATATCCCATAATTGTTGTGCCGGGATCTATACCTAATATTATTCTTTCTGAGCTCAATAAACTACCTTTGTTAAACACATGGTGTGGAGCAACAAAGCTATCAAAATCTTGTCCCTTTCGGTTAAGTTACTGATTGTTACTTGCGCGCTTTGGTTTTTGTATCTCGAAATTTTCAAAAACGAAGATGTGAATGATATTCACAAGTATTACCGACTAATATCGACTAATCTATTTTCTAACATAGGGTTACTTGTTGTATTGATGCTTATGCCTCTCAATTGGTTTTTAGAAACGAAAAAATGGCAATTTCTGGTGAGTAAAATTGGAAAAGTATCAACCATAAATTCAATTAAAGCGATATTTTCTGGGATTACTATTTCAGCGATTATGCCAAATAGAATGGGTGAGTTTTTAGGAAGAATTGCGTACATTAACAACGCTGATAGGGTGCAAGGAGCATTAATAACGATTATAGGGAGTTTAAGTCAATTAACCTCAACCGTTCTTATTGGGGCAGGGGCACTAATATTTTTACTGTTTCAAAACCACTTCGAATTGCCATTTATCGTTCAAGCGTCTCTGTGTATTGTTTTGCTAGGAATAATCGTGATAACTCCAATGCTATACTTTAATACTGCCATTATTTTTACCATAGCCAAAAGAATTAAAATCCTTAATCGATTTGTTAAATATGCTAGAATTTTTCGGGCATATTCTTATTCCGAATTGCTAATAGTACTTTATTATAGCTTAGGGCGATACCTCGTTTTTACAACTCAATTTATTATTTTACTCTACCCTTTTAAAGTCGAGATATCCCTGTGGAATAGTGTAATGGCTATTGCTGCTTCATTTTTTGTTATTGCTACTATCCCTACTCCTGCATTGGTAGAAATTGGAGTACGAGAAGCAACCTCATTAATTTTTATTGGTCTTTTTTCTGATAATCAAATTGGAATTATCTCCGCCACGTTCTCATTATGGCTCATTAATATTGCTATTCCCTCGGTAATCGGAATTGGATTTATTTTTCAGGCAAAATTTATCAAATCAACTTCGAATTAATGGTTTTTCTATCTGAGTTATTATTCGTTATTTTCTCATGTTATGGTATTCTAGTTCTGTATTTACTTATTGGGTGGATTTCCTCAAAAACCAATGTGCCAATAATATCAAGCCCCACTACAAAAATTTCTATACTCGTTCCGTTTCGAAACGAGGAAGATAATATAGAAACGTGTATTGAATCGTTAGCTAAACTCGATTATCCTACCGAACTATTCGAAATAATACTGATTAATGATAATTCTGAAGACAATTCAGCGGCAATAGTGAACAATAAAATAATAAGTCTTACCAATTTTAAATTACTTAATTTAGAAGGGGCAAAAGGAAAAAAAGCTTCAATAGCGTTAGGAATATCTGTTTCCAAGCACTCACTTATTACCACCACTGATGCAGATTGTACATTTCAGAAAAATTGGTTAAGCACTCTTTCTTACTTTTACCAAGATACGCATGCAAAAATGATAATCGCACCCGTTTTATTTAAACACAACAATTTATTCAGTAAAATACAAGCATTAGATTTTCTGAGCTTAACTGGCACTATGATTTCTAGCCATTCTCTCAATCAAAAAATACTCAGTAACGGTGCCAACTTAACTTTCGAAAAGTCAGCATTTAATGCTGTAAACGGATATGCAGACATAGACTCTATTCCTACAGGAGATGACATTCTACTAATGCAAAAATTTGCCAAAACATATCCTGAAGGAATTAAGACTATTAAAAATAAAAACAGTGTTGTTTTCACTAAACCTGCACATAATTGGGCGGAATTCGTAAATCAACGAGTTAGGTGGGCGTCAAAAATTGGAAGTCATCAAAACATTTTTTCGAAAATACTAGGCGCAATTGTACTGCTAACCAACGCTTCTCTATTGGTTGTCCTTGGCTTAACGGTAATAAATATAAAGTTGGTCGAATTTTTTTTAGTTCCCTTTGCACTTAAATGTTTTATTGACTTTTTGTTCTTATTTTTGGTTGCCTTTTCTTTCAAAGAAAAAAGGCTACTTTGGTTAATTATATTTACTGAAATATTTAATGTGTTCGTAATCCCAATTATTACCATTGCTAGTTTTTTCAAAGGGTATTCTTGGAAAGGAAGACAATATTAAGATGGCTCAACAAAAAGACAAATACTCACATTCGTTGTCCTTTTACGCTTGGCAAAAGCTAAAGAAGAATAAGATTGCAGTTTTTGGGATGATCGTAATTGCTATTGCTGCAATTATTACTATTCTGGGCTCGCTTATTCGTCCCGATTTTACTGTTAACTCAAACACACAAATGCTAGAACTAGCCAAGAAAAACCCTGGCTTTGAAGTGCAGATGATTCGAGTTCGAAAAAACAAAGAAGTCGACCGCCCAGCATTTATTTGGCGAATGATGAATGGGGGACGAGAAGATGAATACAAATCAATACCGATTTATAGTTACGAATTTTCGGGCAGCGACCTAATTGTTGAAGTTTACACTGGGGAAAATGACGAATTTACTGGAAAAAAAATACCGCTCAAATTAGCCGACATTCTGTATTCTATCGATTCTAATAATCGCTATAGTGAAGATGAACAGGGTAATATTAGCTTTTATGTTCTTGGAAAAGGTAAAGTAATACAGTCAATTATTGATTTACAAAAAGAGGTCGTAAACCAAAATATTTACACAAGAAGTTATTGGTTAGGGACCGATCAATTCGGACGAGATTTACAATCAAGATTAATGGCAGGCACATTAGTTTCTTTATCTGTAGGGTTTATTTCCGTTGTAATTTCACTCTTAATTGGAGTACTTCTAGGTTCCGTTGGGGGTTACTTTAGAGGTTGGGTTGATGACGTAATTATGTGGGTGATAAACGTAGTTTGGTCTATTCCTACTCTACTTTTAGTAATTGCAATCACATTTGCTTTAGGCAAAGGTTTTTACCAAATATTTATCGCTGTAGGCCTAACCATGTGGGTAGAAGTGGCTCGGGTAGTTCGTGGTCAAGTATTAAGCGTGCGCGAGCAAGAATTTATTGAGGCTGGAAAAGCGTTAGGCTACGGAAATGCTCGAATTATTATTAGACACGTTTTGCCTAATGTTATGGGACCTGTTATTGTAATTTCGGCTGCCAATTTTGCCTCCGCCATATTAATTGAAGCCGGACTTAGTTATCTAGGCATAGGAGTTCAGCCACCGATGGCATCCTGGGGTAGAATGATAAACGAACATCAAGGGTTCATTACCACAGGTAAAGCTTATTTGGCAATTCTACCTGGTGTTGCCATAATGATTACAGTGTTAGCATTTATGTTGGTGGGTAATGGGTTGCGAGATGCTTTAGATACAAAATCGATTGAAGCCAGCGCTTCTCCGAATGTACCAAGTCAATAAGTAATTCCCCACTTTTTTAACTAAATTTGCTTTCCTAAAATTTTTAGATGAAAAAAACTGCGCTTATTACAGGTATTACAGGGCAAGACGGAGCCTATTTAGCCGAATTACTTTTAGAAAAAGACTACATAGTTCATGGCGTTAAACGAAGAAGTTCTTCGCTTAATACCGATAGAATCGATCATTTATACCAAGATCAACATGAAGAAAATGTAAACTTTTTTCTTCATTATGGAGATTTAACCGATTCTTCGAATTTGATTCGTATTATTCAAGAGACCCAACCTGACGAAATTTATAATCTTGCTGCCCAATCTCACGTACAAGTTTCGTTCGAGGCACCAGAGTACACAGCAAATACTGATGCTTTAGGCACTCTTCGTATTTTAGAAGCGATTAGAATTCTGAAACTAGAAAAGAAAACAAAATTTTATCAAGCGTCAACTTCCGAATTGTATGGTAAAGTACAGGAAGTTCCACAAAGTGAAACGACACCGTTCTATCCCAGAAGCCCTTATGCTGTAGCAAAACTGTATGCTTTTTGGATTGTGAAAAATTACAGAGAAGCCTATAATATTTATGCTTGTAATGGAATATTATTCAATCATGAGAGCCCTCTTAGAGGAGAAACTTTTGTTACTCGTAAAATTACTAGAGCAGTTGCTAAATTTTCTTTAGGAATGCAATCTAAATTGTATTTAGGAAATTTAGATGCTCAAAGAGATTGGGGACACGCAAAAGATTACATAGAAGGAATGTGGTTAATGTTGCAACAAGATCAACCAGACGATTTTGTGTTAGCAACTGGTGTAACTCATACTGTTCGTCATTTCGTAGATTTAGCATTCGATAGAGTAGGTGTAAAATTAAAATGGGAAGGAACGGGTGTAGATGAAAAGGGAATTAATGTTGCAACAGGGAAAGTTGTTGTAGAGATAGATCCTAAATATTTTAGACCAACAGAAGTAGAACTGTTAATAGGAGATCCTTCCAAAGCACAAAAGGAGTTAGGATGGAAGCATAAATATGAATTAATCGATTTGGTAAATGAAATGATTGATGCCGATGTGAAAATATTTAAGAGAGAACAGTTTTTGAAGGAACAAGGATTATAATAAACTATAAAAATGAATAACAACGACGTTTTACGTAAGATACGTTACACTTTCGATTATAACGATGACAAAATGATGTCTATTTTTAAATCGGTAGATGTTGAGATTGATAGAGCTCAAATATCCAAATGGTTGAAACGAGATGATGACGATGATTTCGAAGGTATTTACGATAAGTCTTTAGCTTCTTTTCTAAATGGGTTTATAAACCTAAATAGAGGTAAGAAAGAAGGAGACCAACCTAAGCCAGAAAAGACCTTAAACAATAATCTTATTCTTAGAAAATTAAAGATAGCATTAAACTTAAAGGATACAGATGTGTTAGATTTACTAGATTTAGCAGATTTTAGATTTAGTAAATCAGAATTGAGTGCTTTATTTAGAAAACCAACGCACCAACACTTTCGGGAATGTAAAGATCAAGTTATTCGTAACTTCTTACATGGTATGCAGATCAAGTATAGGAAGGAATAGTAATACCCTAAGGTTTATACATAATAATGAATCAACTAGATTATTTAACCACAAATATCCCATTTTTAGGAAGGTTAAAATTTAAAATAT
>JAESTK010000354.1 GCA_016763645.1 Flavobacteriales bacterium | reverse complement strand
GTTATAGGATGATAATAATATGTTTGGAGAAAACAATATCATAACGTATCCACTTATTGTCCATACTGCTATGTGTCACTTTTATGTTATCATTCATCTAAACCTTTAATTCGCTGACTTTGTTTTATTAATAATTTGATTTTTTCTTGTTCAAATCCTAATTTATGAAACAAGCAAGCCTCTATGAGTAATTTCATTCTTAAACAAATTTTATGTAACTTATGAATATCATCAAGATTTTCTTTGGCGTTATTAGAATAATGAGTAAGATAGTTTCTTGTATCCACGATAAATTTCATAAATGGTTTTTTGTCATCATCATAATTTTCAAGAACAAATGGAAATTGTTCTAAAAGTATACCTAATCGTGTTCTTAGGGATATCTCATTACTAAAACTTAGTTTGTTTTTTAACCATTCTTGATATTCTTTTGGAATTGACGTAATTATTGAATTAATTCTTGTACGATGTGTTTCTTGATCAACTTCAGTTTGGTCTGAAGTACGACGATGATAGGATTCAAGAGCATGAGATAGCTGTAAAAATTCTTGATCTAAGTACATGTGATTATTGTCAATAATTCCAAAATAGATATTGTATGTAGGTTCTAACAGAGATTTGTTTTCAAACCATATTTTAAAATAATGAGAAAGATTTTCATGGATATCTCTATAAGTAAAAAGCATGTTCATTGAATGAATTTCTTTTATTGTATTAGACATATCAAATTGCTGAAAATAAATTTGAATTCTAGATTTAGAATTTTGTTTAGAAGTATCATCATGAGATTCAATAATACATGTAACATCAATCGGATGAATTGATTTTTGACAAGCAAAACTAAGGAATTTTCTAATATCAGATAATTTATCTTGAAATTCAAAAAATGAAGTTTGTTTATGTGATTCAATACTCAATACAATTCTTTGGTGAATTTCTTGTCTTTTCTCACCTACATGTTCAAAATGATGTGATACACCAAAGAAAATAGATGATGAAAAATTTTCATCAAGTTCAAATTTAATTTCTTGAGGTTGTGTGTAGGTCATCCCAAAAATCCCCTTTTTCATTTGTTCGACATCAACATTGAATCCAGATACTCCCACCCATTCATCAAAATGGGTTAGATGTGAATGAATTTGAGAGAATTTTATATCTTCTTTCTTTGAGAAATGAACTCCTTGAAAAATCATAAGCACATTATAATTTGATATTGCATATTGTGGAAGATTTGCAGTATAACTTCCAGTTATACATTTGTACAAAGTTATTGGTTTACCTTCTGTACTCACTCCATGAATGATTTCATATTCAAATTGATTTTGAAATGTTGTTAGATCAGTAAGTGTACCCATTAAATGAAGATTAAATCCAGATGGAGTATGATGTAAAATTCCAGCAACTTTTCTTTCAGGGTTATCTGGAAACCACCAAAAACCTTCAATATCAAAGGAATCTTGAAATTTATTTTTATCTGACATGCTCACAAAAATTTATGACATTCCTAACATATCAAGATAGATCATTTTATCTAATTTTCTCTTAAACATTCTAACATAATCTTAACATGTCACATTATGTTCTTCTAGAAAATCTCGATACTTTATAATGTCAACACAGAAAAAAAAGTCAATGACATTTCCATTTTGAATACCATACGTCATAAACTTGATTCGGTTGAATGTAACAGGATTAAAACCTAGAATCTTTTCTTTTGTGTTAAATGAAACGATTGGTTTTGAGTCACCAGAAATATTAGTGGGAACCCCCGTGATTTTTAGAAATTCATCTAAGATAGTTCTGTAAGAAGAAATATTGCCTTCTACAAATTTTTTTGGTAGTTTGATATGATAATTATTAAGTGAATTTTGAGTGTTCATAATTGAAAAAACAAAATAATAGTCAAAATCTTTGAGATGAACAATACATTTCCCGTGTTCATTTTCAAAGAGAATTTCAGGCTTCGTTTTTAATGTCTCTTCAATTTGATCAACTGGGATGTCCATGATTTCACTATTTCTCATAATTCACGTTGTTAATTTTGATATTTAATAGATCTAGATAGTACAATAACCAATCATACTTCTAATTAATAACTAGAATGAGATTAACAGAAAGTAAATGAAGTGGTTTTTTCTATTATTTTTTACTGTTTTTATGATCGGAGTCTTAGTACCAAATCATGTTTATTCTGAAGAAGGAATTGGGTTTAAGATTGATGGAATTTCTTCTTCAGTATCATTTGAAAATCAACAACAAAAATTTTATTTTGATGCACCAACAATATTTATTCAAACTTGGGATGGTTCACCTTTAATCATAACAATTGATAATGTTAAAGAAAATGAAATTAGAAATTTTTCATTATACACAGATGATCTTAAATTAATCAAATAATTTGAACTGATTTCATCAATTAAAATTTCTTCAAATGCATTTTTTATCAAAGGTGATCCAACTGTTTCATACAATGCTATTGCAAAAAGAGTCGCAATTGAATCAGGAGACGATAGACTAGGGTTGCATAAAGTGATAGATTCCAATATAATAATCACTAAAGACACGTCAATTATTCAAATTGATATTTTAAAAGAATCTGAAATCATCATAAATGATAAAGAGATATCTCTTGGAGGAATTGTGGCATTCAGAAGATTATAAAGAATAAATGAAAAATTATTAATCAAAAAATGCAAGATGTAGATTCTAATGGAAATAGATATTGTATGGATTGTAATTGGGATCTCTAATTTTTTCTTAAATATGCTGAATTTTTAGAATAAATTCAGTTTGCGAAGGGGAAAATATTACTATTACAAATTAGATCTGTTACAATATTTAGTTGACCATAATTTTTTGTTGTATATTGGAGAAGGGAATGAACTACCCGACATAGCAGGTAGATTAAATATTCCAATGAGTTCATGGTATGATATTACCAAATCTTTATCAGAATCAGATTTGATTATGGTAAGAAGTAAGAGTAGATGGTACCCTAGTGGAATTATAGTTTGGGCAGTTTATGAAATTCAATTAACCAAAAAAGGGTTAGAATTTTTAACTCGTTTTAAGCGTGACTGAAAAACGAGGATCCTCCCGAGTTAAGTCAATTTTTTAAAAGTGCAATAATTCCGGTTGTAGACAAACTTACAGCAAGTAGTTCGCCATATTGTAAAGCAATATCAGCTAATGGCATTCCAAACTCAACATAGTTTTCTATTACCATAATAACAATACGTCAATTTTAGATTTAAGGGTTATGTGTAATCAAAAAAACATTCTAAACTTTTTTCTTTTTAGATTGTTAAGATTTG
>JAESTK010000361.1 GCA_016763645.1 Flavobacteriales bacterium | reverse complement strand
TGGTTTTGAAACATCGGGTTTATCCGCTGCCAGAAAAAACATCATGATAGAGGCATTAACGACAAACTTTGATGGTTATGGGCTTTCTCTGATGTCTTCTACTTATGCTACAATAGCATGTAATAGTATTAGTAACTGTACCCCTGAAACTAATATTTCCACTATTCTCACGGCAGTTGGAGGACTAACAGTTGAAAAACAAAACCAGTTCTGGAATTCTTATAAAACAAGTTATTTAGCGTTAAAGCAACGTATACAATCCGTATTCATTAATGCCTATGCACAAGTACAAGGGACGTATAATGGCTGTATAGGAGCATCAGAAGCTCCAACAGCATTGGTAGCTAATATTTCTACTTATAGCAGTGCAGTAACAATACTAGAAAGTTATTTAACTAATGTTCCTAGTGGTTTATGTCAAGATGATACAGCAGATTTGTACACACTCAAACAAAAGCGTTTTTTACCTAGTGATATATTTTTCAATGCCGGCGCAGATACTTTAGACGCTGTTAACGATATTGCCGAACGGGTAGATTATGATTATTATACCAATACAGGGACTTGTCCTTTTGCAAGAGACTTGATGTTGTATTTGGATGGCTATTTTAAGGAAAGTAACTTAACGGGTAATAATGTTTCTGATTTGGATAGAAATTATGGTGGGCAATATTTAGCATCTAATCTTTTTGAGGAATTTGGAGGTGTCTTTCCAGCAAATTCTGCATCTACAAGTGGTGTCGTTTCTGGAGCCGCTAATGAAACTCTTACAGTAAGTATAATTAGTGGAGGTGCGTTGGCCGATTCTGATGTTACAATAACTTTGCCTGCTACCTTTAACTGGAACACTTATGGAAGTGCTTTTACCATTACTGGAGTAAATACAATTAGCAGTTCTTACAATGCAACAACACAGTTGTTCGAATATAAAGCACTGGCACGATTGGATATTTTGCCAGGTTTTAAAGAAATAATAATTACAGGGACAACAAAAGCACGTATATCAGATTGTAGTATTTCTAATCCAGTTGGAGTTGGTCAATACTTAGGCAATGGGAGTACTTGGGATGAAACGGGGGCTTGCAATAAAGAATCGTATTTCACCAAAGCAATGATAACATTAATAAATGCTCTAATATCTAATAATCAAGCAAAGGACTCAAATGTAGATATAACTAATTTAGAAGCCTATGCTAATGGCTATTTACCTGATTTTTTTGGTAGCGCTAACAGCGTTGAATGGTCTTACTTGGGATCATTCACCTATGTTATAAATATTAATGGGAACCAATCTTTTCTAATAGTTTTAGATGGGCCAATACGAACTGACGCAAATATTTCAGATATAAGATTTAATTATATATATAATGCACAAGAGGATACTATTATAGCACAAAACATAAAATTAACTTGGACCGATGGAAACCAAAGCACTCAAGGAAGCGTTGTTGCTACAGAAACTACCCTTCTTAATTTTTTATGTTGTGATGATATTAATAATTACTACATAAAAGACGTTAACCCATGTAGCCCAACAGGGAGCGATATTGATTGTGATGGTATTCCAAATGTTTCTGATAACTGTCCATACAATGCAAACCCAGACCAATTGGATACAGATGGAGATGGGATTGGAGATGTTTGTGACACACCCACACTTACAATGAATATTACCTATGTTGACGGAGCTGTATTATGCAGAACTTTGGGGTATTTCTTTCATATGGATACAATGCCTCAAGATGTTGAGTTTATAGATATTAAAATAAAAAGCACCTATGATGTTACCTCTAATATAGCGTGTTCTGGAGCAAATCAGAGATTTCTACTAGATATGTATGACTGTACTGCAACTAATTTCTTTTCAGCAGATGCTTCTTTACCAGATTTTACTGTTAGTCCAATTGCCGATATTCCTCTTTTTACTTCTGGTTTTAGAGAAGATACATTTCATATGCCTGTGCGAAGAACAGATTTAACTGCAAATAAGTTAATTGGACATAGAATTTATATGTATGCAAATGGAAGTATTACTACCGAAATAGATAATTTGGCAACCATACATTATTACGATGGGACACAAGAAAATATAAGTTTAAATTTTCAAGTTACAGGATTAACTGGAGTCTCTGGGCAAAATCCAATTATCAATACTGTTTCACAAGGTGGAAGTGCCCCTTTAGGAATCGCAGGCAATTCAAAGTTATTGTCTAGTAAACTATATAATATTGGTAGCAAAATTCCAGCCCCAACAGGCATTGGGGGTAGTAGTGGTCCTACATTTAGTAAGTTAAGTACTCTAAAAACATTCAGTTTATCAAGTGCACAAGTGGCAGCGGCTATTAATACCTCTAAGTTTAAACCTGTTTTTGTGTTAAGAAAGCAAGTTACAAACCTTGGGGATCCAAATGATACAATTCCAAATGGTAGGTTTTACTTTAAAGATGTTATTTTTACTCCCAATGGTTTTGGAGCCGCATTAGATGAGTTTGTCAACTTTGAGTTTAACTTGAACTTTAGTAATTATTCTGAAAACCCATCAGACTATAATACAGCTCAGTTTACGGTAAACGGAGAAGTATTTAGCCAAGCGAAAAAAAATCTAACGGTTAGTTTTCAAGATGGTCTAGCTTATGGCGGTCGTTTTCCTGCAAAAAATCGATTGTCATGGAATGGTTATTTTCCTATGCTTTTTGATGTTTTTGATTTTTCATATAAGGCAAATACTATTGAGCGCATTTTTTATTTAAATGAAGGAAGCGGTGCGGCAACTTCAGCTGATGGTCTCACATCTTTAGTCCATAGTACAAATAGTTGGATTACAGATTCTGTGTTAGGTTCAGGTTTGAAATTTGATGCGACATTGGAAGCCAGTTGGGACGATAATACACCATTTATATTTGAACAAGGTGCAGATGTTAGTTTTACAGCTAATTTAAAATTTACAGGAGATTTGCCGTATCAAGATGCTTTAGAAGGATTTGGCTTTATAGCTCAAATTGACTATGAAGATCCTGCATATCCTGAAAACTTATACCAACTTCTTATCTATGCAGATAATGGTGACACATCTGTTTCATGTATAGAGAGTGTTTGCATTCCACAACCTATAGAGCCTGTAAGTTGTACAGACAAATATCTTGACTTTCAAAATATTTTAACGAGAATAGTAGATAGCGAACAAAGCTATACCGAAGAAGAATTTTGTAACAGGCAATATGCGTATAACACCAACAATTATGACGCCTATTTATTAGCATTAAATGTTAATGATACAAATTCAATATATTATATAACCATTGCCGATTTTGGTGCTACCGAGTTTGGTTTTGGCTATGACGACCCAGATACAGTTGGCCTAAACGAAATGCTAACAGTAATCAATGCGTATGCAACACATGTAAGCGACAATAATACAGCAGGAACACCCGACAATATACAAACCTGGGCGCAATTTACTTCTGAATATTTAGGTGCATTGGAAAGCACTGGTGCTGCTGTTTGTGTGAGCCTTCCTATACCTTTACCAATTACCACGAAAGACTATACTATTGATGATCCAGATCTACCATGTGTAGAATTCATGGAAAGCATCTATGCAGCATATACCTTAAGTAATTATCAGGAATTTTTGGAGAAAGAGCGTAAAGCTTTTATAAAAGCATACCTTGAAAATGCTGTAGATAATGCCGTAGAGAATTTTACTATGAGCTATTTTGATAAAGAGTATCAATATACCTTATATTATTACGACCAGGCAGGAAATTTACAGCAAACTGTTCCGCCAGAAGGTGTAGACCGTTTTACAGAAGACGAACTGCAAGCTGTTGTTGGAGGGGCATCGTTTAACGATAGAATAAATACCTATAGAAATGATAATATAGCTCTAGAGGATCCAACATTACTTCCAGATCATACATTAAAAACGCGTTATGCCTATAACTCTTTAAACCAACTGGTATGGCAATCTACGCCAGATGGTGGCGAAACACGTTTTGCCTATGATGCACTGGGGCGTATTGTAGCCTCGCAAAACGCAAAGCAATTGGCTAACAATACCTTTAGCTATACTGCCTATGACAATTTAGGGCGAATTATAGAAGCTGGAGAACTGGTGCCAAGTATAGTTATGGCTATTAATGGCAATGTTGGTAAATTAATTGATACAGTAACTGGATTACCGGTCTCAACCGATGCTTTCTTGCCAGATGGAACCGTTAACTTTCCTCAGAACGTGTCCAGCCAGCAAAATCAAGTAACCAGAACCACATATTCAGAAGTGAGTGATGATGCTACTCTTATATTTCAAAGTATTAATATCATAGACCAAAATGTTATTGTCAATGCAAGAAACAGGGTTACTGCAGTGTATTATTACAACACTATAAATTCGGGAAATATTGCCAATTATGGTAATGCATTGTTTTATAATTATGATATACATGGTAATGTTTTAGAACTCGTACAGCACAATAAACTCCTGGATCAATCTACTGTTAATCCTTATACGGGAATAAAAAGCGTACAATACGAATACGATCTTATAAGCGGCAATGTAAATGCTGTTTACTTTCAAAAAGGAAAGGCCGATCAGTTTATCCATAAATATACCTACGATGCCGATAATAGAATAATAGCAACAAAAACCTCTTCCAATGGTATTTTATGGGAAACCGATGCCGCTTACAACTATTATCCACATGGGCCTTTGGCAAGAACCGTGTTGGGCGATAAAGAAGTGCAAGGGGTAGAC
>JAESTK010000030.1 GCA_016763645.1 Flavobacteriales bacterium | reverse complement strand
GTAAATGTTACATACGCAGCAAATAATGCTAAAGATGTTAATGCTGCCGAAGCGATGGCAAATCCCTTACCTGTCGCAGCGGTCGTGTTACCTACTGCATCTAATATGTCTGTTCGCTCACGTACGATAGGGTCTTGTTTGCTCATTTCGGCTATACCACCTGCATTGTCAGCAATAGGACCAAAAGCATCGATAGCTAATTGCATTGCTGTTGTTGCCATCATTGCAGAAGCGGCTAACGCAACACCGTAAAACCCAGCTAAAGCATAGGATGTCCATATTGCTGCCGCAAATAATAGCACTGAAGAGAAAGTTGAAATCATTCCTGTTGCTAAACCAGCAATTATATTTGTTCCAGCACCTGTACTTGATTGTTGTACTATTTTTAAGATTGGAGGTTTTCCTAGCCCTGTATAATACTCTGTAAAAGAAGAAATCCCCGCTCCGACAACTAAACCCACTAAACACGCGTAAAATACCCTCATAGAAGAAATATCTTTTATGCCTTCACCATAGAAAGCCATTTGAAGCGTGTCTGGTAACATCCATGACACTAACACAAAACAAGCTACGGCCACCATGCCAATAGATATCCAGTTGCCTATGTTTAGTGCTTTTTGGACTTCATTTTCTTTCGCATCGTTAGACGAAATTTTGACTACCATGGTGCCCAATAAAGAAATAATGATTCCAACTCCTGCAATCATCATAGGTAAAAGAATAATGCCAATACCGCCAAATGCGTCCTCAACAGCGCCTCCCATATCTTTAATAATGTAATTTCCTAACACCATAGCGGCTAGTACTGTAGCAACATACGATCCAAATAAATCGGCTCCCATTCCTGCAACATCTCCTACATTATCCCCAACATTATCTGCAATTGTTGCAGGGTTACGAGGATCATCTTCAGGAATACCTGCTTCAACTTTTCCCACTAAATCAGCACCAACATCGGCTGCTTTGGTATAGATCCCTCCACCCACACGAGCAAATAATGCGATTGATTCTGCACCAAGGGAGAAACCAGCAAGCGTTTCAAGAACAATGGTCATGTCAGCGACACCATTCTCAGTCCAAACACCACCCATAAAATATTGAAAGAAGATGATAAAGAATGCAGTTAGCCCTAACACCGCTAGCCCAGCAACACCAAGACCCATAACAGTTCCCCCACCAAATGCTACTTTTAATGCGTTCGGTAAACTCGTTTTAGCAGCTTGTGTGGTTCTTACGTTTGTCTTTGTTGCGATTTTCATTCCCATATTTCCTGCAAATGCAGAAAATACAGCTCCAATGATGAAGGCAACAACGATCAAGATATGAGTCGACTCAACCATAAACGAAACCCCAGCCAATACAATACTTGCTCCTACTACGAACATTGCCAATAATCTGTATTCAGCTTTTAGGAAAGCCAAAGCTCCTTCATAAATGTGATCAGAAATTTCTTTCATTTTGCCATCACCGGCATCTTGTTTCATTACCCAACCCTTTTTTATGACCATATATATAAGGCCAACGATTGATAATATAATAGGGATGTAAATTGCTATTGATTCCATTAGTTGTATTGTATTTAGTATATACTGTTTTAAAAAATTAAGGCGGCAAAAGTATGCGTTTGGATTAAAAAACCCAAACATTATCAGATTGCTATCTTATAAACAAGAGTTAATTAACGTAAAGTACACTTTTTACTGCATCGATAACGCGTGAAACATTTGGTAAAGATTCATCAATTAATTGGGTAGCAAACGGTAGTGGAGTATCTGCTTGCGTTACTCTTTTTATTGGGGCATCAAGATGGTCAAAAGCGTGTCGCTGAACATTAAATGCGATGTCAGTCGCAATTCCACAGAAAGGCCACGTTTCTTCAACAACAATTAATCGGTTCGTTTTCTTTACGGATTCGATAATAGTGCCATAATCCATTGGTCGAATTGTCCTTAAATCGATAACCTCGGCAGAAATATCTTCTTTGGCCAATTCTTCAGCCGCTTCGAGGGCAATTTTCATGGTTTTGTTATATGAAACGATTGTTACATCAGTTCCTTTTTTCTTTACATCTGCCAAGCCAATCGGAATAATATATTCTCCTTCAGGAACTTCGCCAACATCACCATACATTCTTTCTGATTCTAAGAAAACTACGGGGTCGTTATCTCGAATAGCGGCCTTCAACAATCCTTTTGCATCGTAAGGGTTAGATGGGGAAAGAACTTTTAACCCTGGAATATGTCCGTAAAATGTTTCAAAACTTTGTGAGTGTGTAGCCCCAAGTTGTCCAGCAGAGCCATTACCACCTCTAAATACAATAGGCACATTGATTTGTCCACCACTCATTTGTAACATTTTAGCAGCACTATTTATTATTTGGTCTGCGGCAAGAATTGCAAAGTTCCATGTCATAAATTCAACAATTGGTCTAAGACCATTCATCGCAGCACCAACACTAATACCTGTAAAACCTAGTTCAGCGATAGGAGTATCAATCACACGTTTTTCGCCAAATTCAGCCAACATACCTTGACTTACCTTATAGGCGCCATTGTATTCGGCAACTTCTTCACCCATAAGATAAACGTTTTCGTCTCTTCTCATTTCTTCGCTCATTGCTTCACGAAGGGCATCACGCATCTGAATTTCTCTCATAGCTCTTTGAATTAGGGAAGCAAAAGTAAAAATAAAAGTTGGTTAAAAGATATTTCCAAAATCATGAAAAAATACCATCTGTCATTCAGGTAATAAGTCGGCTAAGATCCTTTCTTTTTTTGGGCCTTTTTTATTTACTTTCGCACTTCTTTTGAAAACTTAAAACTCTGAGAAATGAAGATATTAGTTTGTATTAGTAAAGCGCCCGATACTACAGCAAAAATCTCTTTTACTGATAGTGATACAAAATTTAGCGAAACCGGGGTTCAATTCATAATCAATCCCTACGATGAATGGTATGCCCTAGTGCGAGGGCTAGAATTAAAAGAAGCAAATGGCGGAACAGTTACCACTATTTCGGTTGGAGCAGCAGATTACGATCCAATTATTAGAAAAGCATTGGCAATTGGTGCTGATGATGCAGTAAGAATTGATACGCAACCAACAGATGCTTTTCAAGTAGCGAGCGAAATTGCCAACTACGCAAAAGATAAAGGTTATGATATGGTTCTTTGTGGGAAAGAAACAATCAATTACAATGGTTCACAGGTTGGCGGAATGATAGCCGAATTGATGAATTTACCATACGTTTCTTTAGCAGTAAAATTGGAGGTGAACGGGGGCACTGCTACAATAGAAAGAGATATGCAGGGCGGCACAGAGGTTGTTGAAATTTCTGGAGCATTTGTTTTAAGTGCATCAAAAGGAATGGCAGAGCAACGTATTCCTAACATGAGAGGAATTATGCAGGCAAGAACAAAACCGTTAACTGTTGTTCCGGCATCGGGCTCTTTAGCGATGACGGAAATTGTTTCTTATGAGCTTCCGCCTGCCAAATCGGCTTGTAAAATGGTTGATGCTGAAAATATGGATGAGTTAATTAGTTTATTACACAACGAAGCAAAAGTTATATAAGTTATGTCAGTATTAGTATTTGCAGATTCAAATAATGGAGCTATTGCCAAATCAGCGGTGGAAGCAATTCATTATGGAAGTAAAATAGGGGAGACTACGGTGATCACCTATGGTAATGTTGACGATTCAGCACTAGCCTCTTTGGGTAATTATGGTGCTTCAAAGGTTTTAATTAATAAGTCTATTAATGAGTTTGATGGTCAGAAATTATCAAAACTAATTAGAGCCGCTGCCGAAAGTGCAGAAGTTATTGTTTTTGCAATGGATTTTTCAGGAAAATCATTAGCATCGAGAGTAGCCGCAGGATTAAACGCAGGGTTGGTTTCAGGAGCTTTAGGATTACCTGACACTTCCAATGGTTTTGTGGTTAGAAAGGCAGTTTTTTCAGGAAAAGCTTTTGCAAACTGTAAAATCAATTCAGACAAAAAAGTAATCGCGTTAATGCCTAATTCGATTCAAGTTGAGACAAATGATGCCTCGGCCTCTGTTGAAGAATTCAACGCAGACTTAGGAAGTTCAGCTGTTACTGTAAAAGAATTTAAAGCCAAAGGCGGTGGAGGGGTGCTACTTACCGAAGCAGATGTAATTGTTTCGGCTGGTCGAGGTCTTAAAGGGCCAGAAAATTGGGGAATGATTGAAGAATTAGCAACCGAAATGGGAGCGGCTACGGCCTGTTCGCGTCCTGTGGCAGATATTGGCTGGAGACCTCACCATGAACACGTTGGACAAACAGGTATTGCCGTTCGACCAAACTTGTACATTGCTGTGGGTATTTCAGGAGCAATTCAACACCTTGCAGGAGTTAATGGAAGTAAAGTAATGGTGGTGATTAATACCGATGCTGAAGCTCCATTTTTTAAGGCAGCAGATTATGGTGTTGTTGGCGATGCTTTCGATGTTGTTCCAAAATTCATAGAAAAATTAAAAGCGTTTAAGGCACAACAATAAATATTTTTTTATAAATTGTATTTGCTAAAGGATTATTTTAAATAAGTACAAAAACTTAATGTCTTTTAGTGTTGGTAAATTCTTAATTTAAACGGTTCTTTACGTCTTATAAATCATGAGCTTAGTTCGTCTTAACATAAAAGGAATATCTTATAGCCAAACACAAAATGGTGCTTATGCTTTAATTTTAAACGAAGTTGATGGTGACCGTAAACTTCCTATTGTTATTGGAGCCTTTGAGGCTCAATCTATTGCTATTGCTCTTGAAAAAGAAATAAAGCCTCCCAGACCTTTAACTCACGATCTTTTTAAAAATTTTTCCGATAGATTTGATATTGTTGTAAAGCAAGTTATTATTCACAAATTGGTAGATGGCGTATTTTATTCGAGT
>JAESTK010000010.1 GCA_016763645.1 Flavobacteriales bacterium | reverse complement strand
ACGGTAACATTAAACGTATTACAAGTTAAGTTAACTTGATCTTCGGTAGCCGGAAGTCCATTATCCCAAGTAAACACATAAGCGGTGTTACCACCAGTGATAGTAATATCAATGGAACCATCACTAGCCGCAGAACAAGTAGGGTTGTTAAAAGTATTTGTAATTGTTAAAGCGTTAGGGCAAGTTATAGTGTAAGCACTAGTAATTGAACATGCAGCATTAGCATTATCGAGTACAGTAACGGAGTAAGTTCCGCAATCCATACCAGTTAAATCTTCAGTAATAGACGCGCCAGCATCATCCCAAACATAAGTATAAGCGCTAGCACCTCCAGTAACAGTAATGTCAACAACACCATCAGAACTTGCAGCACAAGTTGGGTTGGTTAAGGCATCAGTAATAGTCATTGGGGCTGTACAGGGAAGAACATAAGCACCAGTAATAGAACAAGCAACGACACCCCCGTCAACCACAGTAACATTATAGGTAATGGGGCAAGCAAGATTTGTTTGGTCTTCGACAGCAGGTAACCCGTTATCCCAAGTAAATACGTAAGCTGAATTACCACCAGTAACGGTAATATCTACGGCTCCATCAGAACTTGCAGCGCAATCTGGTTGAGTGGTTACATCGGTAAGGGTTAGAGCGTTAGTACAAGTTAAAGTATAGGAATCCGTAATAGAACATGCAGCAACTCCATTATCGATAACAGTAACATCGAAAGTAGCACAAGTAATTCCAGTTATGTCTTCTGTAACGGCAGCGTTAGACCAAGTGTATGCATAAGCAGAGTTACCGCCAATAACAGTTACATCGACATCTCCATCGCTAGCGGCAGAGCAAGTAGGGTTGTTTATAGCACCAGTGATGCTAATATCGGGAGTACAAGTTAAATTATATGCCTGAGTAATAGTACAAGCAGGATTTCCGTCCGTAACGGTAACATTATAGGTAATAGGACAAGTTAACCCAGCAGGGTCTTCCACTGCACCAATACCATTATCCCAAAGATAAGTATAAGTGGAGTTACCACCAGTAACGGTAATGTCAACATCACCATCAGAACTTGCGGCACAAGTTGGGTGAGTAGTAACATCAGTAATGGTAAGTGCCGATGGACATGTAATAGTTATTGTAGAAACATCTTGACACACACCTGGGTTTACAGTAACGGTATAAA
This sequence comes from Flavobacteriales bacterium, assembly GCA_016763645.1. GTDB lineage: Bacteria > Bacteroidota > Bacteroidia > Flavobacteriales_G > NORP312 > NORP312. The sequence goes on along the minus strand of JAESTK010000010.1, from coordinate 1,838 downwards.
TACCGCAACCGAGGTTCGATTGATCTTCGGTAGCAGGTAAACCACCACTCCATGCGAATACATACGTACCACTTCCCCCTGTTACGGTGAGGTCAATTGACCCATCAGAACTTGCAGCACAAGTAGGGTCGACAAATGTATTGGTAACTGTAAGAGCAGGACTTACGGTAATATTTTCAGTAATGGTCGCAATACAGTTAGGCAGTGCTGGTTCAGAAACTGTTCCAGAAACTGCTCCTACGGATAAACCAGTTACAATAGACGTAAACCCATCATCTGAATTTGCAAACACTCCCCAATTAAAGGTATAGGCACCACCGCCACCGCCAGAAGCGGTAACCGTAATGGAACCATCAGCTGCACCAGGGCAACTTTCGTGTGCTATAGCATCGGTAGTTAATGTTATTAAAGAGGGCGGGCAGGTTAATGATACAGCATCGGTTACAGTACACGTAGTTCCAGTTGCAGTAACTACTACATTAAAAGTAATACCACAAGCTAGTCCAGTAAGTCCAGCATCTGTATTTGTTGGAGACCCATCCCAAGAATAAGTATAAGCAGTATGACCAGCGGCAGTAACTGTAACAGCCCCGTCACTTTCTCCAAAACAACTTACATCTGTTACAGTAGTTGCAGCAGCAGTGATCGTTATGTCTGTAACCGTAACAGAAACAGGGTCGGTAATGGTACAACCATTATCGATAACTACATTATAAACACCAGATGCCGTAACATTTAAGTCTCCAGGAACGGGAGCTCCCGCAAGATTCCCCGATTCCCCAGCAATATCCGCGCCTCCTAATGTCCATTGATAAGTCATAGTTACATCCCATGGGTCATCACCAGAAGCTGTTTCTGTAGCAGAAAGGGTAAGCGGAGCTCCATTACACATAAATGCAGTTGGAGACGGGCTAATTTGAGGAATATTCGGAATATTTGTAGGGTTAATTCCAATAACGTAGGTTTGATTTTCGTGTTCTCCACTAGCCCCACATGATGACAGAGTAACAACATCACCAGCAGTTAAACCAGCTAAAGAGTTAAACCCAGCAACTCCAGCCGCACAAGCAGCAGCAGTGCCATCTCCCTGGAAGATCCCATTAAGGTAAACAGAATAGTTATAAGGATAATCTGGCCCACCGACTTGGCTACAGAAAAAATCGTAAACCCCAAGAGTCCACGTAGCGTCTGAAGCGCCTGGGCAAGTTTCGTTTGGAGCACTAGCAAAAGGAGCAAAAATGTCATTATCTGCCAAAGATTCATCACAAGTCTGAGCCGATAATTGGCCAGTACTACTGATAATTACCAATAATACAGATAACAGAGTGTTTCCCTGTTTTAAATATTTACTTAAGTATGTTTCTATATATTTCATATCTCTTTGGTTGTGGATGCAAATTATTTTATGACAATTTCGGTTACTACTTTTTTACAAGGGGTTGAATTGTCATAAGAAATTAGGTAGTAGGTATCTGCTTCTAAATTTTTTAGAATTCGGGAATCATTTTCTTTAGGTGCTTCTGAAGAATTTTTAGCGATTACCCCAGATTTTATGATTTCACCTTCAACACTTCCTTTTCTCCACTCTACGTAGTAGGGGAAACTACTATTTTCAGTATTTTGATATTTGGCAATCATAAGCTGTCCTTGCTGTTTTCCCATATTATTTTGTGTCCCAATCATTGGGTAAAAACTCCCTTTAACCGCATTTTCGCATTGCGCGCTAACATCAGCAGATTGTAACGAGAAAAAGGCTGTTGCAATAAGCATGACAGCCAAAGTATATACTTTGTTCATCAGAGTAGTTTTATTTTTCAGTTGCATAGGTACGGTGAGGT
>JAESTK010000189.1 GCA_016763645.1 Flavobacteriales bacterium | reverse complement strand
CATGATGATCAACACGGCACGGCAATTATTTCTTGTGCGGCTTTAATTAACGCGCTCTCGATAGCGAATAAAAAAATTGGTAAGACTAAAATTGTAATTAACGGAGCGGGCGCTGCGGCTGTTTCTTGTGCCAAATTGTACTTGGCATTAGGTGCGAAAAAAGCCAATATGTTAATGGTGGATAGTAAAGGAGTCATCACAACAGACAGAGACAACCTTGATGAACAAAAGCAATTTTTCGCCTCTAAAACTAAATTAACAACCTTAGCAGAAGCGATGGTTGGGTCCGATGTTTTCTTGGGTTTGTCAAAAGGCGATATAGTTTCGGCCGAAATGATAAAGTCGATGGCAGATAATCCAATCGTATTTGCTTTAGCCAACCCTGTTCCTGAAATTCCTTATAAAACTGCCGTAAATTCACGAGAAGATATTATTATGGCAACGGGCCGTTCCGATCATCCTAATCAGGTAAATAATGTGCTAGGATTCCCTTTTATATTTAGAGGTGCACTCGATGTTCGAGCAACATGTATTAACGAAGAAATGAAATTGGCGGCCGTTTATGCTATTGCGAACTTGGCAAAAGAGCATGTGCCAGAAAGCGTAAATGAAGCTTATGGAACAAAAAATATTCTTTTTGGAAAAGATTACATTATTCCCAAACCGCTAGACCCTAGATTAATTACAACAGTAGCTCCTGCTGTTGCAAAAGCGGCAATAGAATCTGGTGTCGCGCTTGAGCCGATTACCGATTGGGATGCTTATGTTGAGGAACTAGAAAGCCGATTAGGACACGATAGTAAATTGGTTAGAAGCATGACCGAAAGAGCCAAACATAATCCTCAAAGAGTAGTTTTTGCTGAGGCGGATAATTATAAAATTCTTAAGGCAGCTCAGATTGTTAAGGATGAGGGAATTGCGGAGCCAATTTTATTGGGGAAAAAGAAAAAAATTGAAGCATTAATTGAAAAATACCAACTCGATTTAGGTGATATTGAGATAATTGACCCTCGTTCTGAAGAAGAAGAAGAAAGGAGATTAGAGTTTGCCCAGTTGCTATTCGAAAAAAGGCAACGAAAGGGAATGACTTTTGTTGAAGCCCAGCACGAAATGCGAGAGCGAAATTACTTTGGAGCAACAATGGTTGAGATGGGCCATGCAGATGCGCTTATTTCAGGATTAACTAGAAATTATCCAGACACAATTCGCCCGGCATTGCAAATTATTGGAGTGGATAAAGAAGCGGGGGTTAATCGAATTGCAGGAATGTACATCCTCATCACAAAAAGAGGCCCAATATTTTTTGCCGATACAACAATAAATACCGATCCAACGGCAGAAGAATTAGCTGAGATAGCCGTTATGGCTGCTGATTCTGTAAAACGATTTAAAATGAAGCCCAATGTCGCTTTACTATCATATTCTAATTTTGGCTCTGCAACAGGCGATGATCCTAAAAAAGTTAGAAAAGCAGTAAAAATTCTTCACGAACAACATCCAAATCTTACTGTTGATGGAGAGATGCAGGCAAATTTTGCAATGAATAAAACCTTGCTTAAAGATATTTTCCCCTTTTCTCAATTGTCAGGAAAAAACACAAACACGCTAATATTCCCGAATCTTTCATCGGGTAATATCGCGTATAAATTAATTCAAGAAATGACCTCAGCAGAAGCTATTGGGCCTATTTTATTAGGGATGAAAAAGGCGGTACATATTCTTCAATTGGGAAGCTCTGTGAGGGAAATTGTAAACATGATAACAATTGCAGTGGTGGATGCACAAACAAGAAAAAAATGATTGAATTTATTAAAGGCAGGCTAATTGAAAAGTATCCAACTCATGCTATTGTCGAGGCAAATGGATTAGGATATTTTGTTAATATTTCATTAACCACGTATTCTAATTTGCCCGAAACAGATGAAATCAAACTACTCATTTATTACTCAGTAAACGTTGACGTTCGTTCTGGTTCAAGCAACCACGTGTTGTTTGGCTTTTCTGGGGGAGAAGAGCGTAGTTTATTCAAACTATTGATAAGTATTTCAGGTGTAAGTGCTAACACTGCAAGAATGATGTTATCATCTTTAAATCCTTCAGAATTAGGTAATGCAATTGGCTCTGGAAATGTTGCTGTAATTCAAAGCGTAAAAGGAATAGGCCCAAAATTAGCACAACGAATTGTAACAGAATTAAAAGATAAAATTATTGGATTGGAATTTTCTTCAACTAATTCATTCGTTCAAAGCAATACTATAAGTGAAGAAGCGTTATCTGCGTTGCTTGCGTTAGGTTTTGATAAATCTAAAGCCAATAAAGTAGTGAATAACATTGTGAACCAAGAAGAAGAGATAAGCGTTGAAGCCTTGATTAAGTTGGCATTGCAGCAGATGTAGTAAGCATTGAACGTATTCCAAGTACATACAAGAATATTTCTTGTTCTGATGATTTTTATATTGTCGGGTTTAACTTCCTTCGCCCAAATGGAAGAAGGAGATACTCTTGCATTTCCATTTAACGACAATGGTAACCAACCCTTAAATAGTTCAGGAACAGGAGGCTTGTTTTTATCAGAGCCTTCAAATATTAAAACCAACGTAGTTTACAATTCAGAAACGGGTAAATACGAAATAATAAAAACGATTGGCGACACTCTTCCATACCAACCTCCAACCGAAATAGGATTAGATGAATATTTAGATTATTCGATGGATAAATCGAAAGGTGACTATTGGAAATTAAAAAGTGCAGAACAAAGGCGTGGAGTACAAATAGATTATCGCCCAGAATTGGAAATTAAAAGCGAAGCAATAGATAAAATATTTGGAGGAAGTACGGTTGATATAAAGCCAACAGGCTCAGCAGAGCTGAGATTTGGAGGTAAGGTTCAGCACACTGAAAACCCTCAAATAACACCAAGAAACCAAACTGTCGGAACTTTTGAATTTAACATGAAAATTCAGCTTAACGTTGTGGGAACAGTGGGTGATAAAATGAAATTATCAACCAACTATAATACAGAAAGCACGTTCGAATTTGAAAACCAAATGAAACTTGAATACTCTGGTTATGAAGACGAAATTATTAAGAAAATTGAGGCTGGAAATGTCTCGTTACCACTCACAGGTTCTCTTAATACGGGTAGTCAAACGTTGTTTGGTCTAAAGACACAGCTTCAGTTTGGTAGGCTGATGGTTGCATCAGTTTTGTCGCAACAGAAAGGCGAGAAATCTGAGATTAACGTTCAGGGAGGTGCCCAAATACAAGAATTTGAAGTAAAGGCAGACCAATACGAACAAAACAAACATTTCTTTTTATCTCATTATTTTAGAGACAACTACGAGCATGCTGCTTCTGCACCACCAATTATTAAATCTCTGATTAATATTACTCGTGTTGAAGTTTGGGTAACCAATACAAACAATACAACAGAAAATACAAGAAACATCATTGCTTTTCAAGACGTTGGGGAAGGTAATTCTGCTAATGTATACAATGCTTTTATGGCAGCGTCAACAGGCCAAAGTCTTCTCCCGAGTAACCATGCAAATTCTTTATACAATACTGTAGGAGGAGCAGATGAAAACGGAATTGTATGGGCTGGGGCAGATTCTCAAGTAAGAGGATTTACCTATGCCAGCAGTGCGCTTGGTGGGTTAAATATGCGTGACAAAAAAGATTATCAAAAAGTTGAATTGGCGAGGAGGTTAACCGAAAATGAATACTATATCCATCCACAATTGGGTTATATTTCTATGCGGCAAGAGCTAAACTTAAATCAAATGTTGGCAGTTGCGTTTCAATATACCTATCAGGGAAAAACCTATCAAGTTGGCGAATTTTCTGATGATCTTCAGGGACAAGACGCGTTGTTTTTAAAATTATTGAAATCTACCGAAAGGAACACTCATATTCCGATGTGGGATTTGATGATGAAAAACATTTATGCAATAGGGGCTTACAATGTTCAAAAAGATGGTTTCGAGTTAGAAATTTGGTACCTTAATATTAACACTGGTGTAGAAAATAATTTTTTACCAGAAGGTCCTGAAGGCACAAAAAATAAACAATTACTTGGGCTGTTAGGCTTGGATGAATTGACCGTAACAAACCTGAAAGGTAAAGATGGTGTTTTCGATTACATTCAGAGTCCTCGAATGACCATTGTACCACAAAATGGACGAATTATTTTTCCAGTGTTGGAGCCATTTGGGTCACACATTCATACTCTTTTTGATGATGATAAGCTGGCATCGAAGTACGCTTTCGATTCACTTTATACCAATACGCAAACTAATGCTAAAGTTAAATACCCAGAAAAGAATAGATACGTAATTCGTGGCGAAACTAAATCCTCATCAGGTTCAGAAATATCGCTGGGTAAAATAAATATCCCCGAAGGCTCAGTTGTGGTAACTTCGGGAGGGGTTCCCTTGGTTGAAAATACCGATTATTTAGTTGATTATAATTTAGGAAGAGTAACTATAATAAACCAATCTATTTTAGAGTCTGGCACACCAATTAAGGTTTCGCTCGAAAGTCAGCAATTATTTAACATGCAACAAAAAACGTTGTTTGCTTCACGTTTCGATTATACCGTTTCTGATGATCTAATACTGGGAGGAACGATTATGAATTTAAGTGAAAAACCAATTACCCAAAAAGTTAATCAGGGCTCAGAGCCAATGTCGAACACCATTATTGGTTTAGATGGTAACTACAAAACCGAATCTCAATTTTTAACCTCGATGGTAGATAAAATACCATTGATAAATACCAAAGAAAAATCGAACATAATAGTCGGAGGAGAGGTCGCCAAATTATTTCCTGGAACAGCAAGAGCGATACAAGATGAAAATAATGATGCAACGGCTTATATTGATGATTTTGAGGGTAGTCAAACAGCAATTGATATCAAATCTGGTTCATCCTATTCTTGGATTTTGGCAAGTACACCTCAGGGGCAACCAGATTTGTTTCCCGAAGGCAACTTAGTAGGTGATTTGGCATATGGCTTCAATAGAGCAAAATTAGCTTGGTACACTATCGACCCGTTGTTTTTTCCTACTAGAAATGATCCCAACATTCCAGATAATGTAGATGCCGATATCGCAATAACATCCAATCACTTTATGCGAGAAGTGCAGCAAAGAGAAGTATTTCCTAATAAAGATCCAATTGTAGGCTCTTTCAATAACATAGCTACGTTAGATTTAGCCTTCTACCCAAAAGAAAGAGGACCCTATAACTATGATGTAGATGGATTAAGCGATGAAAATGGAGACCAATATGGATACGGTATAAACCCCAACGGTAACCTTAAAAATCCTGAACAAAGATGGGGAGGTATAATGCGTGAATTAAATACTAACGATTTTGAGGCGGCCAATGTAGAGTATATTCAATTTTGGCTAATGGATCCTTTTGCTGAAAGCGCAGATTCAGCATTTCCACAAGACGATTTGTCGGGTAAACTATATTTTAACATTGGGCAAATATCTGAGGATATTTTAAGAGACGGTCGAAAAACATTTGAACAAGGAATGCCAATTGACGAAACAAGTTCACAAGATTTTTCTAACCCAGATAATTTCTCAACATGGGGAAGGCTTCCATCTTCGGGCACCCAAGCAATTGTAAATGCGTTCGAAAATGACCCCACAGCAAGGCCTTATCAAGATGTTGGTTTTGATGGTTTGAGAGACGAAGAAGAGCGAATATTCTTTGAGGATACCTATCTTAAAAAAATTGCTGAAGACTCAAATTTGGGGACATTAAGTACTGCATATACCGAGGCAAATGCTGACCCTTCAGCAGATGATTATAATTATTTTAGAGATGATGATTACGATAACGCTGGGTTAAATATCTTGCAGCGTTACAAAAAGTACAATGGCTTAGAAGGCAATTCTCCAACATCACAACAATATAGTTCAGAAAATGCTAAAGGTTACCCAACAACATCTTCGCAACGTCCGCATGTAGAAGATATCAATAACGATAACACATTAGACGAAACAGAAAGTTATTACCAATGGAGTATTGACATTTCGAAAACAGCGTTGAGTACTGTTGGTGAAAATTATGTCAGCACAATTTTAACAGTAACAACGCCAACATCTGATGGCGATAGACCAATTACATGGTACCAATTCAAAATTCCAATTGCCGAATTTGAAAAAGCGGTTGGTGGTATTTCGGATTTCCGTTCCATGCGCTTTATCCGGATGTACATGAGAGGTTTCGAACAGCCTGTTTATTTGCGATTTGCACAACTTCAATTAACTAGAGGGCAGTGGAGAAAATATACGGAAACGGTTTATTCTGGAGGTGAAGAGTTAAACGAAGAAACGGCTCAAGATTTTAATATTGGCGCATTAAATATCATCGAAAACTCTGAAAAAGAACCTGTAAATTATATTCTTCCGCCAGGAATTTCTCGTCAACAAGTTATTGGATCTCAAACCCCAATAAGGCAAAATGAGCAATCGATGACACTCGAAGTTTGTAATCTCGAAGATGGCAGTGGGTACGCAGCATACAAAAACATAGAGATGGATATGAGAAGGTACAAACGTCTAAAAATGTATGTACACGCTGAAGCATTTCAAGATGCTATTTTAGATGATGATGACTTACGATTGTTTGTGCGTTTGGGTACCGATTTTGATCAAAATTATTACGAATATGAAATTCCATTAGCAGTTACTACTCCAGGGCGATATGATGGTACAAAAGAAAGTCAGCAAGAAATCGTTTGGCCCGAATCAAACAATATTGACATTAATTTTGAAGATTTATGGGGACTTAAACTTATACGAAATCAAGCAATTTTGGATGGTAAACATGCCAACGCGCAAATTGTATATGATTCTACTTTGAGTTCGGGAGCTAATATTTATGTTTCTGGAAACCCTAATCTTGCAGATGTAAAAACCATAATGATTGGTGTTCGAAATCCGAGAAAAAAAGGAAATCCTGATGATGACGATGGGTTTTCTAAGTGCGCAACAATATGGGTAAACGAACTTCGACTTACCGAATTTGACAATAACGGAGGTTGGGCAGCAATAGGTAGGGTGTCGGCAAATTTTGCAGATTTGGCCAATGTTTCAGCATCAGGTAGTATACGAACAAAGGGCTTTGGAACAGTAGAGCAAAAAGTAAATGAACGCCAGAAAGAAACGATTAAAACAATGGATGTTTCATCTACGATACAGTTGGGGAAATTTATTCCTGAGAAAATTGGAATACGGTTGCCGATGTATGTTGGCTTATCGGTAATAGAAAGTACACCAGAATTTTCACCTCTTGCAGAAGATGTACCAACGGCACAATATGAAAACGCTCTTGTGTCAAATTTACCAGTATCTGAAGCACTTGCAGCGAAGCAAGAATTAAAGAAAATGACCAGAGATATTACGACCCGTAAAAGTTTAAATTTCACCAATATCAGAAAAGAAAAAGCGAAAGGTAGTGATAGAAAAACAAAATTTTATGATGTGTCTAATTGGACGGGAACGTACGCCTACACAGAAGAAAATCATCATAATTTTGAACTAGAAAACGATTTAATAAAAAATTATCGTGGAGGATTGAACTATAATTTCAATGCAAGTCCAAAAAACATAAAGCCTTTTGATAAAATAAAATTCTTAAGAAAATCGAAATATCTCAGATTAGTAAAAGACTTTAATTTTTATCCTGGGCCAAAGCAAATCGGGTTTAGAACAGATGTTAACCGACTGTATAATGAGCGGCAAATCCGTAACGTAAATGATAACAAGGCAATCATTGATCCATTGTATAATAAGAACTTTAATTGGAGTCGTAATTATAACCTCAAATGGGATTTATCGAAAGCGCTCAAACTCGATTTTACTGCTGGTGCCAACGCGCTAATCGAAGAAAATGCCCAAAATATTGGAAAAATTGATAGAAATTCAGACAATGAACTTATTTCCCAAGATTATGCGTTGTTCAAAGATTCGGTAATGGCAAGTGTTAAGCGAGGGGGCGAAGTGTTAAACTACAGACACAATACAAACATTAATTACACGATACCCTTTAGTAAATTCCCGTTAACCAATTGGATAAATTCAACGGCTAGGTATTCTTCAAGTTATGTTTGGGATCGTGCACCATTTGCTGCACAATCGTTTGGGAACACCATTCAAAATTCGCAAACCTATAATTTAAATGCGACCTTTAATATGATTACTCTATACAACAAAGTAGGTTATTTGAAAAAGGTAAATAACAAGTTTAGGAAATCGAGCAGAAGTAGTTCTCGTTCGAAAAAAAATGTAAAAGACGGAAAAGGAGCAGACGATGATAAAAAGAAAAAAGACAAAAACAAAAAAAACCAGAAAACGCCAGTTGATTACTTGGTTAGAACTTTGATGAGTGTCCGTAATGTAAATGGAACGTACTCTAGAAGTAGAGGAACATTGTTGCCAGGTTACAATCAAGAAACAACACTATTGGGTATGGATGATTTTGGCGCACCCGGGTACGGCTTTATTTTTGGACAACAAGATGATTGGGGAGATAGTGATACAAATCACTTTGCAAATTGGGCGATGTTAAACAATTGGCTTGTGCCTAACGACTCCATTAATACTCAGTTTTCTAGAACATTTAGCGAAAACATGAATTTTAGAGCAAGTGTAGAGCCAATTAAAGACCTCAGAATCGGATTGACCGCCATCATGACTACTTCATTAAACAAATCGGAATATTATCGTTACCAAGGAGATACAGGGCAATATGCGGGGCAATGGTTAACCGAAAGCCCGACAGAATACGGTAATTATAGCTCTTCGATAATTACAATTCAAACAGCATTTGTCGATGGGTTTGGTTCTTCAGATTCTAAAGTTTTTGATGCTTTTTTAGCTAACCGAGTAACCATTTCCCAACGCTTAAGCGAAGAAGATGGCATAAGTGTAAATGATGGAATTACTCATGCAAACGACACAACAGGACAAGGGTACATGAAAGGGTATGGTGCAACATCTAAAGAAGTTTTAGTGCCCGCATTTCTCGCAGCATATACCGGTACGAGCGCAAAAGACGTTTCGTTAGACCCGACCACGGTGGGGTATAAAAATTCTAAATATTTACCAATTCCTAACTGGAATATCCGTTACAACGGTTTATCTAAAATTCCAGCATTAAAGAAATACGTCCGTAAAATTTCATTGAATCATAAATATCAATCTACATATAGCTTGAGTAGCTATTCAACTAATTTAGATTTTGACCGCTCGAGAGACCGTCAAGATGTTGAGCAAATGCTCGACCAAAGTTCAAATTACGAATCTGAATTGGTGTTGAATACGATTACAATATCCGAAAAATTTAGCCCTTTAATTAACATCGATATGACTTTTCAAAATAGTTTTTTGGCGAAACTTGAAATTAGAAAGGACAGAACATTGTCGCTTAATATTGCCAATACGCAAGTTACCGAAATAAAGGGAATGGAGTATGTTTTGGGTATGGGCTATGAAATTAAGAGCGTAAAATTGCCTTTTCAGTTACGCGAAGGAGTTGATGTAATTAGTCCATTAAAAATCAGGGCAGATTTATCGTACCGTAGAAACGAAACTATTATTAGAAAAATAATAGAAGAAACTCACCAAACAACCAGTGGACAAGATATTGTATCGATAAAAGTTACAGCAGATTATAACCTGAGTAAAGCATTAAGATTAAGAGGTTTTGCGGACTATGGAATGACGATTCCGAAAATTTCGACAACCTTTAAGCGATGGACGCTTAATGCCGGAGTGAGTATTCTGTTTACCCTTTCAGGATAAATTTTGGCTTATCGCTTCAAGATTAGATAACTTCATTATATATTTGCTCAAAATCAAGACAAAATGAATATACCTCAAGATTTAAAATATACAGAAGACCACGAGTGGATTAAGATTGATGGAGACGAAATTACTGTTGGAATT